>DATGHJ010000461.1:0-7583 GCA_035308085.1 Trinickia sp.
CTGTTCGTGCATATGCTGCCCGGCGACCCGGCCCGTCTTGCCGCTGGGCCTGAGGCCGACGACGCCACGGTCGCGCTCGTGCGTGCCGACCTCGGTCTCGACAAGCCGCTGCCCACGCAGTTCGCGAACTTCTTCATCCGCATTGCGCACGGCGACTTCGGCGTCTCGACGCGCAGCAAGCGCCCGGTCGCGACGGAAATCGGCGAGCGCTTCATGCCGACGCTGATGCTCACGCTCGTGAGCATGGTGTGGGCGACGGTGTTCGGGATGGCGATCGGCATCGTGTCGGCAGTGTGGCGCAACCGCTGGCCGGACCGGCTCGGCATGACGCTCGCCGTCTCCGGCATTTCGTTTCCGGCCTTCGCGCTCGGCATGCTGCTGATGGAGATCTTTTCGGTGAAGCTCGGCTGGCTGCCGATCGTCGGCGACGGCACGTGGAAGAGCTACGTGCTGCCGTCGATCACGCTAGGCGCGGCGGTGGCCGCCGTGATGGCACGCTTCACGCGCGCATCGTTCGTGGAAGTCATGAACGAAGACTTCGTGCGGACCGCCCGCGCGAAGGGCGTGCGCGAATCGATCGTCGTCGTGAAGCACTGCCTGCGCAATGCGCTGATACCTGTGGTCACGATGATGGGCCTGCAGTTCGGCTTTCTGCTCGGCGGCTCGATCGTCGTCGAGGCGGTGTTCAATTGGCCGGGGCTCGGGCGGCTGCTCGTCGATGCCGTTTCGATGCGCGACTATCCGGTGATTCAGGCCGAAGTGCTGCTGTTCTCGCTCGAATTCATCGTCATCAATCTGGTCGTCGACGTGCTGTACGCCGTCATCAATCCGACCATCCGCTTCAAGTGAGGTCCTGCATGAATGCGACTGCCAATGAGGACGGCGTGGTGAAGTCCACGATGTCCACGCCGGCCGACGTGCCTGAGCCGCGCGCGATCCGCACGCCGTGGAGCGAATTCTGGCGCAAGTTCAAGAAGCAGCCGGTGGCGCTGGCGGCCGGCGTGTTCGTGCTGCTGCTCGTGGTTTGCGCGATCGTGGCGCCGCATTGGGTGCCGTACGATCCCGAGAATTATTTCGACTACGACGCGCTGAACGCAGGCCCAACCGCCGCGCATTGGTTCGGCGTCGATTCGCTGGGCCGCGATATTTTCAGCCGCATTCTCGCCGGCACGCGCATTTCGCTCGCGGCGGGGTTCTTCTCGGTGGCGATCGGCGCGGTGATCGGCACGTTCTTCGGGCTGCTCGCCGGATACTACGAAGGCTGGTGGGACCGTATCACGATGCGCGTCGCCGATGTGCTGTTCGCGTTCCCCGGCATTCTGCTCGCGATCGGCGTGGTCGCGATTCTCGGCAACGGGATGGTCAATGTGATTTGCGCCGTGGCCGTGTTCAGCATTCCGGCATTCGCGCGGCTCGTGCGCGGCAACACGCTGATGCTCAAGCACCTCACGTATGTGGAAGCGGCGCGCAGCATCGGCGCGTCGGACTGGACGATCATCGTGCGGCATATTCTGCCCGGGACGATTTCGTCGGTGGTCGTGTACTTCACGATGCGCATCGGCACCTCGATCATCACGGCTGCGAGCCTGTCGTTTCTGGGTCTCGGCGCACAGCCGCCGACGCCCGAGTGGGGCGCGATGCTCAACGAAGCGCGCGCCGACATGGTGACGGCGCCGCATATCGCGCTCTTTCCGAGCCTCGCGATTTTTCTGACCGTGCTGGCGTTCAACCTGCTCGGCGATGGGCTGCGCGACGCGCTCGACCCGAAGCTGGATCGGGCATGAGCGAGCGTGTACCAGAGCGGGAGCGGCCTCGAGCGGCCGATGCGTGTGCGCCTGTGCCGCACGTCGGCGCGTTTCGGTCCGGGCAGAGCGGCACGATCGCCGATGTACCGGGCGTCAGCGTTGGGCATTGCACGCTCGACGAGGGATCGATTCAAACGGGCGTGACCGTCGTGCGCCCGCATGGCGGCAATCTCTATCGCGACAAGGTTCCGGCGGCGGCAACCGTCATCAACGGCTTCGGCAAGAGCATCGGCCTTGTGCAAGTCGGTGAGCTGGGCGTGCTCGAGACGCCGATCGCGTTGACGAATACGTTCGGTGTCGGCGCAATCGCACAGGCGCAGATTCGTGCGGCGATCGCGGAGAATCCGCTGATCGGCCGCGAATGGCCGACGGTCAATCCGCTCGTGTTCGAATGCAACGACGGCTATTTGAACGACATTCAAGCGCTGGCCGTTAACGAGGAACACTACGACGCCGCGTTTGCGGACGCCGCGTCTGCGGCAGCGAGCGAGACGTTCGCGCGCGGTGCCGTTGGCGCCGGACGCGGCATGTCGTGCTTCGATCTGAAAGGCGGGATTGGATCGGCTTCGCGCGTGGCGTCGGCCGCTGGTACTTCGTACACCGTCGGCGCGCTCGTGCTCGCCAACTTCGGACGCCTGCCGATGCTGACGATCGGCGGCGTGCCGGTTGGGCGCGCGCTCGCCGAGCGGGCCGCCCTGGAGCCGCGCGCGAAGGCGGACGGCGCGAAACCCGAGCAACCCGAGCAAGGCTCGATCATCATGCTGATCGCCACCGACGCGCCGCTCGACGCGCGCCAGTTGAAGCGCCTCTCGATGCGCGCAGCGGCAGGGCTCGCGCGCACCGGCTCGGCCTATGGCCACGGCAGCGGCGATATCTCGCTGGCGTTCTCGACGGCCTACACGGTGCCTCACGAAGCGGACTTCGTTGCGGTGCCGCCGTGCGTGGCCGATGCGCGCCTCGATCCGCTCTTTCACGCGGCGGCCGACAGCGTCGAGCAAGCGATCATCGACGCGCTCCTTCAGGCGACGACAGTCACGGGCCGCGACGGTCATCGGCGCATGTCGCTCGCCGACGCGGCGCCCGATCTCACACGATTCCTCGCTCAACCGACACGATGAAAGTCCTGATTTCAACCGATATCGAAGGCGTCGCTGGCGTCTTTCACACCGAACAGACGCGCCCCGGCAACGGCGAATACGAACGCGCGCGGCGCTGGATGACCGAAGAGGCGAACGCGGCGATCGAAGGCGCGTTCGCGGGCGGCGCGACCGAAGTGTGGGTCAACGATTCGCACGGCGGCTTTCGCAATCTGCTGCCCGATCTGCTGGACGAGCGCGCGCATGTGGTGCTCGGCAAGCCGCGCACGCTCGGGATGATGGCGGGGCTCGAGTGCGGTGCCGAGCGGGTGTTCATGATCGGCTATCACGCGAAGGCGCAAAGCCGCGGGATTCTCGCGCATACGATCAACAGCTTTGCATTTGCGCGCGTGTCGATGAACGGCGCAGAGGTGGGCGAGGCAGGGTTGTATGGAGCGCTGGCTGCGGAATATGGCGCACGTGTAGCGCTTTTGACCGGCGACGATGTGTTCGTCGAGGAGACGCGGGAGACGTTTCCGGAGGCGGATTTCGTCACGGTGAAGACGGCGTCGGGGCATGCGAGCGGCGTGACGCGCACGCCGGCGGCCGCGTGTGCGGCGATTCGTGCGGCGGCGCAAGAGGCGATGACGCGGCGCATGGGAGGGCGTGCCGGTCGATCTGAGCGATCGGGCGTGACGCAGCGTCCCACCCAGTGCGAGCTTCGCGTGCAAACAACCGCGCTCGCCGACTTGTTCTGCCAATGGCCCACGCTCACGCGTATCGACGGCGTAACGCTGCGCTTCGATACACGCTCCGTCGAACACGCAGTGAGGACGTTGAACTGCTTGTCGGCGATGTCGTTCATGTTGCGGTGACGAGCCGTGTGACCTGCCGATCGAGTGCGCGGGCGGGGCAGGCGGGCTGAGCTTACATGCGCTCCAACCTGCGCGACTGGCCGTGACGCAAACGCCCGTCACCCTCCCTGTGCGGCGACACACCGCGACATAATTTGGACATTGCCTTCCAAGCCTCCGTGGCCAAGAATTCGCCCTGCCGTCGAACGCATCGCAGCACACCGCCAGCGACGATCGACACCTCACCCCACGGAGAACCTCATGAACGCCATCCAAAAGATGATCGCCATCCAAGCGCTGTGCCTCGCCTCGACCTGCGCTTTCGCTCAAACCGCGCCGCAACCCGGCATGGGCAGCATGAGCCCGCAGAAGATGGAGCGCATGGCTCAGCAGCTGCAAACCCGCTTCGCGAACGCGAACACCACCCACGACGGCAAGCTCACGCGCCAACAGGCCGCCGCCGGCATGCCGATGGTCGCCAAGCACTTCGACGAGATCGATACGCAGAAGCTCGGCTACGTGACGCTGCCGCAGATCGCCGCATTCGTCCAGCAACGCGGAGTGGCGAACTGAAGCGCGCAAACATCGGAGGGATCGTAGGCGTGTCGCGCGCCGTGCCTCGCCGCGTGCGGGACTTTGCGTGCAGAGCCGCTGCCGGCTGCCTTGATCCATGTATCGACCTGGCCTTAGCGAAACAACGCAATGAAACCTGTCACGTCACGTCGGTTCTGGCTCGCTTGTGCGCTATGCACGGCGCTCGCCGGCTGCGTGACGGTCGGCCCCGACTTCAAGCAGCCCGACGTCACACTCGAAGATCAATGGTTCGAGAGTTTGCCGCCGTCGGCGCAAGCCACGCCCGCCGCCGAAGCGGCCTGGTGGAAAGCGTTCAACGATCCGGTTCTGACCGCGCTCGAACAGCGCGCGCATGAGCGCAACATCTCGATTCAACTCGCAGGGCTCAACGTGCTCAAGGCGCGCGCGCAATTGTGGATCAGCGACGAAAACCTGCTGCCGCAGCAGGGCGGCGTCTCGGTGGGCGCGAACCACATCAACAGCAGCGGCGTCGGCCCGATTCCGCCTGCGCACTTGTGGGCCGAGCACGCCAAGTCCAACGCGAGCTGGGAAATCGACTTTTGGGGCAAATATCGCCGGCAGATCGAGTCGGACCAGGCCGCGCTGCGCAGTTCCGACGCCGCGTATGACAACGCGCTCGTCTCCCTGTTCGGCAACGTGGCCAACGCCTATATCGACCTGCGAGCGCTCGAGCGGCGCATCGTCATCGCGCAACAGAACCTGGTTTCGCAGCGAACAAGCCTCGATTTGACGAAGGCCCGCTTCAAGCGCGGCTCGGCGAGCCAGCTCGATGTCGAGCAGGCCGCGACGCTCGTGGCCGAAACGGAAGCGCAAATTCCGCCGCTTATCAAAGGCCGTGCGCAGGATCGCGACACGCTTGCCTTGCTGCTCTCCGACACGCCCGAAGCGATCGAAGCGATGCTCAAAGGTTCGAGCGGCATTCCCGTCGCGCCGACGCAAATCGATGCCGGCATTCCGGCCGATCTGCTGCGCCGCCGCCCCGATGTCCGCCAGGCCGCGCTCAACGCGGCGTCGCAGTCGGCGCTGATCGGCGTCGACCAGGCGAAGCTGTATCCGTCGCTGTCGCTGACGGGGCTGTTGGCGGCGTCGTCGGGCGAGCAGCATGGGCTCGGCTTGACGTCGTGGGGGACCAAGACGATCGGGCTTTTCTCGGCGAGCGTTTCGATGCCGATTTTCAATCGCGGACAACTGAAGAACGCCGTGCGCATTCAGGACGCCGCGTTTCAGGAGGCGGTGCTCAATTACCAGAACACCGTGCTGCAGGCGCAAAAGGACGTGGAGGATGCGATCGCCAACCTGCGCACGACGCTCGATGCGCTCGACGCCACCGCGCGCGCGGCCGCTGCATCGCAGCGCGCGCTGCGTCTGGCGAACGCGCAATACCGCGCGGGCAAGGTCACTTACGACACGGTGCTCGACTCGTCCCGCTCGCTGCTGCACGACGACGATTCACTCGCGCAATACCAAGGGCAGGCCGCGCTCGCGGTCGTGCAGCTCTATATCGCGCTCGGCGGCGGATGGGAAGTCGCCAAGGACCAGCCGGTCGTGAGCGAGCGCATTGCCAAGGAAATGGCGCAACGCACCGATTGGGGACGGCTTATCGATCCGCCCAAGGGCTCGTCGTTTGCGCGCACCAGTGGAGATCAGATTGAAACCGGAAAATAAAGGGGTCGCGGCGCGGTCGCGGATGGCGTCGACGGCCATCGCGTTGGCGCTGCCGTTGCTGGCCGCGCTGAGCGCGTGCAGCGGCCGCGACTCGGCAAGCACAGCGTCCGCGACCGAGGCGCAGGCTACAGCGGCCCGGCCCCAAGTCACCGTCACGCACCCCATCTCGCGCGAAGTGCATCCGCGGATCGATTTGACGGGCACCGTCGCGCCGTCCGCGACCGTCACGCTCGTGGCCCGCGTGCAGGGCGCGCTCAAGGAAATCGGCTTCACCGACGGCTCTTACGTGAAGCAAGGCCAGCTGCTCTTTCGTATCGAGCCCGACACGTATCGTGCGCAACTCGCGTATGACCAGTCCGTGCTCGACAACGCGGAGCAGAACCTCACGCGCGAAAAGCAGCTGACATCTGACCAGGCGACTTCCGAGTCGTCGCTGCAAAACGCGCAGGCGACCCGCAACCAAGCTCGCGCCAAACGCGACATGTCGCGCATCAATCTCGGCTATACGGAGATTCGCGCGCCGTTTGCCGGTCGCATCGGCGCGCGCGCGTTCGATGTCGGCAACGTGGTCGGCACATCGGCGGACACGACCAAGCTCGCGACGCTCGACCGCATTCAACCCGTCTATGTGAACTTCACGCTGAACGAGCGTGACGCGAACCGGATCGGTCTTTTCACGAAACCGCCGCGCACGGTGCGCGTGAACGTGCTGGGCGCACCGGCGGCGAAAGGCGACGACGCGGCGCTCGAATTCGTCGATACGCGCATCGATTCGGGAAGCGGCACGCTCTCGCTGCGCGCGGACGTCGCCAATCTCGACTCGCATTTGATCCCTGGCATGTCCGTCGAAATCCACATTCCGGCGGGCCCGCCGCAAAACGTGCTGCTCGTGCCCGATGCCGCGTTGCTGCGCGATCAAACCGGCGCTTCGGTGTTCGTCGTGAATGCCGCGGACGAGATCGAAAAGCGCGCGATCGTCACCGCTGGGCTCTACGACAAGCTGCGCGCCGTAACCTCCGGCCTCAAGCCCGACGATCGCGTGGTGACGAGCGGCGCGCTCGCCGTCGCGCCCGGCGCCAAGGTGCAAGCGGTGAACGCGCAGGGGCAGTCATGATTCGCTTCTTTGTCGAACGCCCGGTGCTGGCTAACGTCATCGCCGTGATCGTGATGTTGCTCGGCGCCGTCGCGATGATCAACCTGCCGATCTCGCTGTACCCGCCGATCACGCCGCCTACCGTACAGGTCGTCGCGCGCTATCCGGGCGCGAGCGCGGCGACGCTGATCGACCGCGTCGCGCTGCCGATCGAAACGCAGGTGAACGGTGTCGAGAATGCGCTCTACATGCAGTCGACGAGCACCAACGACGGCACCTATACGCTCACGATCACGTTCGCGGTCGGCACCGATGTCGACAAGGCGCAGGTGCTCGTGCAGAACCGCGTGTCGGCCGCCACTGCGCAACTGCCGCAAGCGGTGCAGCAGCAGGGTGTGACCGTGAAGAAGAAGTCGACGGCGATCCTCCAGCTCTACACGCTGCAATCGAACGACCCGAAATACGATTCGCTGTTTCTCGGCAATTACGCGGTTAT
>DATGHJ010000462.1:0-2889 GCA_035308085.1 Trinickia sp.
TGGCCAAATCCGTGCGGGCCGCCTTCGACTGGAAGGCGGCCATGAACCAGTTTGCTATCCTGTTTGGTGAGCGATTCACCTTGGCGCGTGGATAACGTTTTGCAAACCGCCTCGCACACAAAAATGCGGACAGGTTCCTCGGGCCGCTACCTGCGAAGCAACCGTGCGTTTCTTCTTCATCGGCATATCCATGACTTTTACCTCTCATGATATGCCTCGCCCACAAAATCACGGATAGGTCCCTCTAACCCCGTCCCCCCAACACCCCCGACCTTTCCGCCACGCCCACCGAATCTTCAACAACCGCAACCCGATTCTTCCCCTCCCGCTTAGCCTGATAAAGCGCGAAATCCGCCAACTCCACAAGCGACATAATCGGCATCTCCACAGCAGGCACAAGCGCGGCCCCCCCAATACTCACGGTCAAAAACTCCCCGGTCGACGACCCCGCATGCGGTATCCGCAAAGCCTCGACCTCACCCCGAATCTTCTCCGCCAACTGCCTGACCCCACCCGTAGGCGTAACCGGCAACACCACCGCAAATTCCTCACCCCCAAACCGTGCCGCCAAATCCCCCGGCCGCCCTAAACAATTCGCCACCGTCGAAGCAATCCGCTTCAACGCATCATCCCCGGCCACATGCCCATACGTATCGTTATACGGCTTGAAGTTGTCGACATCGATCATGAGCATCGCCAACTCCAAGTCTTCCCGCGCCGCTCGCCGCCATTCCGCCGCGAGATACTCATCGAGATACCGGCGGTTAGAGAGCCCCGTCAAACCATCCGAATGCGTAAGCCGCCGCAACTCAAGATTCGCTTCCATCAACTGCTGCTGCGACTGCCTCAACGCGCGATACGCCTCGTCACGCTGCAGCAGATTGATGTACGAGCGCGAGTGATATCTCACCCGGGCCACCAGCTCGATCCGGTCCGGCAGCTTCACTAAATAGTCGTTAGCCCCAGCCGCGAACGCAGCACTCTTGATAACCGGCTCTTCCTTAGTCGAAAGCACGATGATGGGTACATCCTTCATCGCAGGATCAGCGCGATATTCCTTAACAAGCGTAAGCCCGTCGATTCCCGGCATCACAAGGTCCTGCAGGATCACCGTAGGCCGCGTCTTATGCGCGGCCTCCATCGCCTCATCCGCGCGCGAGCAGTAGTGAAAATCGATGTTGGGATCGTCCGCGAGCGCGCGGCGCACCGCTTCGGCGACGATCGTCTGGTCGTCGACGAGCAGCACCATCACCGGCATGTCCGCGGCCATCGGGGTCATGAGCGCAACGCGCGCCGCTTCGAGCGCGGCGTCGGCGCCGTCGCCCAGGGGGCGCATGGTCGCCGCTTCGTCAGGGGAGCCGAGGTGATCGACAGTCATTCTGTTGCCTCTTGTCTGAATTCCAATGGGTCTGTTCTTGTCGCTTCGCGCTGTATCGCCATCACGTTTTGAGGAGCGCCGTCAGCTCGCGCGCGATGCTCGCCAGCGGCAGGATCTGGCGCGCGGCATCGAGCGCGGCGGCCGCCTTCGGCATGCCGTACACGGCGCTCGTCGCCTGGTCCTGCGCGATCGTGTGGTAGCCCTTCGCGCGCATCGCCTTCAATCCAATCGCGCCGTCGCGGCCCATGCCGGTCAAGAGCACGCCGATCGCATCGCCCTGCCAATGCTCGACCACGCTCTGAAAAAACACGTCGACCGATGGCCGGTATGGCATCTCGGCAGGCTCGCGCGTGTAGACGAGCGACCCGTCGCGCGTGAGGCGCAAGTGGTCGTCGGTCGCGGCAAGCAGCGCAACGCCGGGTTGCATCAAGTCGCCGTCCTGCGCGATGCGCACGGTCAGCGGGGTCTGGTCGTTGAGCCATTGCGCCATGCCGTCGGCGAACGCGCGGTCGACGTGCTGCACGATCACGAGCGCCGCGCGATAGTCCTCGGGCAGCGCGCCGAGCACGGCGGCGAGCGCGGTCGGGCCGCCCGCGGACGCGCCGATCGCGACGAGCGGCGCGCTGCCGGAATGCGCCATAACGGGCACGTTCTCGCGGTACGCAAGCGGCTTGCCGAGCAAGCGGCCGATCTGGTCGATCTTCGCGAGCAGCGGCAAAGAGGCGTCGGCGAGATTGCTTTCAGCGAGAGTCGGCGTATCGATCGCGTCGAGCGCGCCCGCGCCCATCGCTTCATAGACGCGCCGCGTGTTCGCGCCCACGCTGTGCGTGACGATGAGGATTGCGCACGGCGCGCGCGCCATGATGCGCCGCGTCGCCTCCACGCCGTCGAACTTCGGCATGATGAGGTCCATCAGCACGACATCGGGCGGGTGCGCGACGCAAAAGTCGACAGCCTCGGCGCCGTCCCTCGCTACCCACAGCACGCGATGATCCGGCCGCTTCGCGAGCGTGCGGCGCAGCGCTTCGATGGCAAGCGGCAAATCGTTGACGATGCCGATGTTCACGATGCGTCCCTCGTGTTGTCCGATGCGTTGCTCCTGATGTTCATCACCGTGCCTCTCCGATCAAATCGCGCACCGCATCGAGCAATGCTTCGTCATGGAAGCTCCCTTTGGCGAGGTAGTAGTCGGCGCCGGCCTCGAGACCGCGGCGGCGGTCTTCGTCGCGATCCTTGTACGACACGATCAGCACGGGCATCGTCTTCAGCATCGCGTCGCGCTTGATCAGCGTGACGAGCTCGATGCCGTCCATGCGCGGCATGTCGATATCGGTCACGACGAGATCGAAGTTCATGCCGTGCAGCGCGTTCCAGCCGTCCATGCCGTCCACCGCAACCGTCACCGCGTAGCCGCGCTTTTCGAGCAGCTTGCGTTCGAGTTCGCGCACCGTCAGCGAATCCTCGACGACGAGCACGTGCTTGCGCTGCCGCGCGGCCACGCCCTCCACGCG
>DATGHJ010000463.1:0-2129 GCA_035308085.1 Trinickia sp.
AACGTGAACGCGACGACGCGTACGCCCGCGATCGTCTCCACTTCGATCTTCTGCGAGCGTCCGATACCCGCTGCCTCGAACTTCTTGCTGTCGGCGAGGAACTGCTGCGCGATGTATTCGGTGCCGAGCTCGCGCACGTTGTGATTCGACTGCGCACGCGCGAGCACGCCGTTCAGCGACGTCCATAGCGGCATCACACCGAGGATGCCGCCCAAGTGCCCGTACATTTCATCGGAGCGCAGCGTCGAGTCGTAGATCAATTCCTGCCCCGCGTGCGCGCCGTCGGGCAGCCACTTTGCGTAGATGCGCAGCGGATCGCGCGTGAGACGCACGAGCATGTGGTCGGGCTTGTCGGGCCACACGCCGCGAATGCGCTCCTGGCGCAGCATCGTGAATTCGTATGACGGGTAACCGTTGGGCCCCGCCGCGATGTAGCGCGACAGCGTGCGCGGATCGAGCGAGGTGAAGAGGGCGACGAGCGCGTCGTCGTCGAGCGCCTCCAGCATGCCGCTTTGGGCGGCGCGGCGCAGCCACTGCACTTGCGCGCCGAGCGGCAGCTTGCCGGCCTGCGCGGCCGGCACCGTGGGCGGCTTCACTGCGGGCACGGCGAGCGCGGCCGGGTCTGCTTGCGCAGCGGTCGCGCTCGCCGCGCCGTTTTGCGCGCACGCGGCCTGCGAGCCGGCGAGCAGCAGCGCGGCGGCCGCGGCGGAGATGGCCAGCGCTCGCGGTGTGCCGATGATCGCCACCCGTGCGGCACGCGCCGCGTGTTGCAAGTGCAATACCGGACCGGACTTGAAACGTTGCATGACGCTCTCCCTCTTCATCGGCGCTCGCGCTGCGCCGCCAGCATCGACCCTCAGCCGCCGCGCGCCTGGCTGAGCTTCGCGATCTCCTCGTCGCGCAGCGTGCGCCGCAGGATCTTGCCGACGTTGGTCTGCGGCAGCGACTCGCGAAACTCGACGAGCTTCGGCACCTTGTAACCCGTCAGATGCTTGCGGCAGTGCTGAATCACTTCGTCGGCCGTCAGCGGGCTGCGCGCGACGACGAACACCTTGATACGCTCGCCCTGCACGTCGTCGGGCACGCCGATCGCAGCCGCTTCGCGCACGGCCGGATGCATCGCGAGCACGTCCTCGATCTCGTTCGGATACACGTTGAAGCCCGACACGAGGATCATGTCCTTCTTGCGGTCGATCAGGCGCACGAAGCCGTGCTCGTCCATCACGCCGATGTCGCCCGTCGCGAGCCAGCCGTCGGCGTCGAATGTCCTCGCGGTATCGTCGGGACGGTTCCAATAGCCCTTCATCACCTGCGGGCCCTTCACGCACAACTCGCCCGGCTCGCCGATGTTGGCCCAACTGCCGTCGTCCTTCTTGAAGCGCACCTGCGTGGACGGCGCGGGTAGCCCGACCGAGCCGTCAAACTCGCGTTGCGCCTTCACGTTGACGGGCGTCATCGTGACGATCGGCGAGCATTCGGTGAGCCCGTAGCCTTCGACGATCGGCTTGCCCGTCACCGCCTTGAAGCGCTCGGCGACGGCGCGCTGCATCGCCATGCCGCCCGCCATCGCGAGCTTGAGCTTCGAGAAGTCGCGCTTGCGGAACTCGTCGTTCTCCAGAAACGCGTTGTAGAGCGTGTTGACGGCCGTGATGCCGGTGAACGTCTCGTGACGCAGGATCTTCATCACGCGCGCGGTATCGCGCGGATTCGCGATGAGGATGTTGCGTCCGCCGAGGCCGAGAAAGATGAGGCCGTTCACTGTCAACGAATAGATGTGATAGAGCGGCAGCGGCGTGAGCACCGTTTCGATGTCGCCGGCGAGTTCGCTCTCGGCCCACACCTTCGCTTGCAGCAGGTTCGCGATGATGTTGCGATGCGTGAGCATCGCGCCTTTCGCGACCCCGGTCGTGCCGCCGGTGTATTGCAGGAACGCGAGATCGGCGTGGGTGATCCGCACGGACGCGAACGGGCGCTGGGCGCCGAGCGCGAGCGCTTGTTTTAGACGCACCGCGTGCGGCAAGCCATACGCGGGCACGAGCTTCTTCACGTGCTTGAGCACGAAGTTCAGAAAGTGCCCCTTGAGGTTCAGGCCGTCGGCGAGCAGGTCGCCGAGCGCGGTGATGACGACG
>DATGHJ010000464.1:0-2484 GCA_035308085.1 Trinickia sp.
AGGCGCGCGAGCGTCGATTTGCCCGAGCCGCTATGGCCGACCACGGCCGTCGTGGTGCCCGCGGGAATCGTGAAGCTCACGTCGAAGAGGATTTGCCGCTCGGCCTCGTAAGCAAAGCGCACGCGCTCGAATCGCACTTCGCCGCCTGTCACGGCGAGCGCCGGCGCGCCCGGCGCGTCGGGCACTTCGCGCGCGGCGCCGAGCAGCGTGAACATGCGATCCATGTCGGTCAGGCTTTGCTTGAGCTCGCGGTAGACCACACCCAGAAAATTCAGCGGGATATAGAGCTGCAGCATGAACGTGTTGATGAGCACGAGATCGCCGAGCGTGAGGCGCCCCGCCATCACGCCTTGCGTCGCGCGCCACAGGATGAACACGAGCCCCGTGCCGATGATCGCCTGCTGGCCGAAGTTCAGGAACGACAACGAGTTCTGCGACTTGATCGCCGCCGCGCGATAGCGCTTCAAGTTCTCGTCGTAGCGCTGCGCTTCCCACTCCTCGTTGCCGAAATACTTGACCGTCTCG
The DNA here is from genome assembly GCA_035308085.1 of Trinickia sp. GTDB lineage: Bacteria > Pseudomonadota > Gammaproteobacteria > Burkholderiales > Burkholderiaceae > Trinickia_A. Next base: position 526 of record DATGHJ010000464.1, read on the forward strand.
TAGTTGAGCAGCGAATCGATCGCCCGCGAGTTCGCGCGCGAATCGAGCTCGTTCATCGTGCGCCGAAAGTGCGTGCGCCACTCGGTGACCTTGATCGTAAACACGATGTACGCGACGAGCGCGATACCCGTGACGAGCGCGTAGTACGCGTCGTATTTGACGACGAAGAAACCGAGCACAAGGCCGACTTCGACGAGCGTCGGCAGGATGCTGTAGAGCGAATACGAAATGAGCTGCTGGATGCCACGCGTGCCGCGCTCGATATCGCGCGACATGCCGCCTGTCTGCCGGTCGAGGTGAAACCGCAGCGATAGCGCATGCAGATGGCGGAACACCTTCAGCGCGAGCTGGCGCACCGCGCTCTCGGTCACTTTCGAAAAAAGGATCTCGCGCAGCTCGGTGAACATCGACGTCGACAGCCGCACGACTGCATAGGCGACGACGAGTAGCCCGAGCCCCCCCGCGAGCACGATCGCGGGATCGTGCTGCGCGCGGCCGAGCGCGGTCAAGTGGCGGATCGAAGCGAGGCTGTCGACGATCCGCTTCATCACGATCGGCACGCCCAGGTTCGCCACCTTCGCACCGATCAGGCACGATAGCGCGAGCACGACGCGCCACTTGTACGTCGCGAGATACGGCATCAGCGAGACGATCGTCTGCCAGTCGTTGCGTGGTCCGGCCGAGACGGGCGCGGGTTCGGAGGGGGCGGAGTAGCGGCGCATGATCGGAAGAAAGCAGGCGGCGAAGAGGACAGAACGCCTTGGTTCGCTAGCCGGGTTCGATTGACGTGGGGATGATGCCCGATGATGCCCGTCAAGGACGAGCATGCAGACAGAGTTTGCGCGGCGTGCCGCCTTAGTCGGAACGCATGGTTTCCCGTACAATTCCAACGCTCTGCTATTGTCGCAGAAGCCGGCTGGCGCCGCTTTCCATGGCCTCGGGCCGAGCGAACCGTCCCGTCCGGCGGGCTTTGCCCGATTGCACGATTTCCCGCAATGCACGCTCGCCGCGTCCAGCGCTTCTTGCCGGCGCCTCTTTTCAAATGGAACCCTCGATGACCACCACCCCCGTGCTTCCGCAAAAATCGTGCGCGCTGCGCGTCGTGCCGCAGCCTTCGGACGCAAACGTCCACGGCGACGTGTTCGGCGGCTGGATCATGGCGCAAGTCGACATCGCCGGCTCGATTCCCGCGAGCCGCCGCGCCAACGGCCGCGTCGCGACCATCGCGGTCAACTCGTTCATCTTCAAGCAGCCGGTGTTCGTCGGCGACCTGCTGAGCTTCTACGCCGAGATCGTGACGACGGGCAATACGTCGGTGACGGTGTCAGTCGAGGTGTACGCGCAGCGCATGAGCCTCGCCAACGAGACCGTGAAGGTGACCGAAGCCACGCTGACCTACGTCGCGACCGACCGCGACCGCCGCCCGCGCAAGCTGCCCGACCTCGCTTAAACAAACTTAAGCCCACCTCGGTACGGCGCATGCACGGATTCACCGCGCGCCGCCTGACCTCTCCCGCTTCGCCGCCCTACGCTTCCTGTTCCGCCGTTGCCATCCCCTGCTGCAGCAGACCCGGGATGGCGTCGCGCGGCATCGGCTTGGCGAAGAAAAAGCCCTGCATTTCGTGGCACGAGCGCTCGCGCAGGAAGTCGAGCTGCGACGACGTCTCGACGCCCTCCGCGATCACCTGCAGCTCCAGCGAATGCGCGAGCGCGATGATCGCCGACGTGATGGTTTCGTCGTCGTCCGAGGCGCCGATGTCCGACACGAACGATCGGTCGATCTTCAAACGGTCGACCGGGAAGCGCTTGAGATAGCCGAGGCTCGAATAGCCGGTGCCGAAGTCGTCGACTGCGATCCTGACACCGAGGTCCTTGATCGCTCGCAGGCGCTTTGCGGTTGCGTCCGCGTTTCGCATCAGTGCCGTCTCCGTGACTTCGATGATCAGCGACGACGGATCG
>DATGHJ010000465.1:0-3881 GCA_035308085.1 Trinickia sp.
CGCGCCGTCTACCTTGGCACCAGGCTCGCCACGCAGCGCCGCGCGCGTCCGTCGTTCGTCGCAAGCGCCGACGCCTCGGATATCGCGCAGCCGCGCCGTGCCGGGTGGCTCGCGTTCGCCGTGGCGCTTCGGCCTTGCGCGGGCGCGCTCTTCATCCTGCTGATCACGGCCCGCTATCACGCCTACTGGCTCGGCATCGTCGCCGCGCTCGCGATCGGCGTCGGTGTCGCCACCACGGTCTTCATGCTGGGTTACGCTTTGCGCAGCGGTCGCGCGGTCACGCTGAAATGGGTCACGGGCCCCAAGCTCGAGCGATGGCAGCGCGGCGTGGCACTTGCAGGCGCAATCGTGATTGCTGTCTTCAGCGCGCTGCAGATCGTGCTGATCGTGACGGGCGCGAGCGCGATGACACCAAGTTAGGGCCTGTTGTTAGCGTGAACAGGCCCTAAGCCGCCGACGCGCGAAACGCCTCCATCCACTCTATCGATCAACGTCCGACGAACACATCGCGATACCCGCCGTACATCGAGAGCAGCATCAGCGCCGCCAGCACCGGCGTCACCACAAGCGCGTACGCCAGCAGCGGAATCATCGGCGCGAGCCACACGGTGAGCGTCATCGCGACGAAGTACACGAGCGCCATCTGCCAGTTGCGCGCGACGCCCTTGAAGCTTGCTGCAATCGCTTCGAGCGGCGTTATGTCGTGCAGCATCACCAGTGCCGGCGCGAACCATGCGGCGGCGAGCGCGGCTGCGAAGATCGGCACGCCGACCATCGATTCCAGAACGCTCCGTGCGCCATGGCCGCCGTCGTAGGTGATCAACAGGCCGTGCGAGCCGTTCGCCATCGCTGCCGCCGTCATCGACACATGCAGCGCCGTGAACAAGATCGCGTAACCCGCGAGGACGATCGCCGCGCTATACAGCCCGATGGCGAGCAGGGCGTTGCGCCGCTCAACGACGGCCGCGACGAGCTGGCCGAGCCGCGCCGGCTCACCGTCGCGCGCCCGGTCTTGCGCCAACATCAGCACGCCCGCGACGAGCGGCGCGAGCAGCACCGCGAACGGCCGGTACATCGGCAGCAGCTTGAGCAGCGTCGCGAAATCGGCGCAGCCGAGGATCACGGCAAGCCACAGGAGCGGCTGCATGCGCGCGGCTTGCCAGCCGCTCGCGAGCCAGTCCGCGACAGCGGCGGCGCTGACTTCCCGCCCTTCCGGATAACGCAGTTCCGGCGTGCAACGACGGCGGATTCCATTCGATGATCCGCTCAGGTAACCGATGTTCATGGCGATTTCCTTGGTGTTGGCGAAAGTGAATGCGAATGCGAGTGCGGTGCGATTCGAAGTGAGGCTGCGCTCTCGCGGTTTCAAGCGGTCGGCTCGCGATCGAGCCCGGCCGAGATGATGTCGATCTGATGCTTCACATAGCGAACGAGCGCACGCCACGTGACGCGGGTAAGCCAAACGCACAGCACCAGACCGAGGATGCCGAACGCGAGCATGGCGAGCCCGTAGCCGAAGGCCATGCCGTGGTTTGCCGAATTGGCGAGCAGGTCGCCTGACTTGCTGATCTGCACGTGATCCTTGCCGTTCCCGATCGAAATCTTGGTGCCGTCGATGGTGACCGAATCCTCGCCGCTCTTGATGACGAGGCGGCTCGCGTGGCCGTTGGCGTTCTGCTCGAACGACACGTTTTCGTCGTCTTCACCCCTGATGTGCCACGCCGATTTTCCATTCGGGCCGGTGCGCGCGAACGAAACGCGGTCGCCGTCCTCGTCGCGCAGCTCGAGCGCGGTGACGTCGTCGCGGGAGATGCTGAGCGTGCTGTCCTCATTGTTTGCAAGCAGGGCGCGTGCGGCGTCGTTCGGCGCCGTGATTTCGAGCTTGTCGTCGTCTTTGCGGATGGTGAGCGGCCCTGCGCGCGTGACGAGGTTCACTTTGCCGCCGTCTTGCAGATCGAAGACGAAGCGGTTGCCCACGATCTTCAAGTCCTTCATGTCGCTGAGCGCCTCGGCGGCTTTTTCGTCGTTGTCGGCGGCATCCGTGGAGTTGGGCGACCTTACGGACACGTCTTCGCCCTCGCTCAACGAAAAGGGCAGGGCGTCGAGCGCCGGCTTGCCGAAGAAGTGATGGCTCGAGATCGTGAGCACGGTGACGAGCCCGGCGAGGGCCAGGCCGCCCGAGATCACATAGCCCATCGTCAGCACGAACAGGTAGAGCAGGAACGGCACGAGCAGCACCAGTTGCAGGAAGCCGAGCCCCGCGACGGCGCCGACCACGCGCATCAGGTTGCCGAACGAGCGGCGCTTTTCCCACTGGCGGTAGTTCGCCTGCGCCTTCAGTTCGCGGGCGAGCTTGACCGGGTCGCCAAGCGCGGCGATCACTTCTTCTTCCTGCCGGTTGGCGGCGAGCGCGTCGCCGATGTACTCGCGATAGTCGGCGACGATGTCGTCGACGGCTTCCTTCGGCAGGCTGCCTAGCTCTTGGCGCAATTGCTGGATGAATACGTCCTGCCTCATTGTTTTTCTCCGTTGTCTTGCTTGTCCTGCCTCATGCCGGGCAGGACAAGCACGCCATTGACTTCGTCGACGAAACTCTTCCATTCCTCTTCCATCTCGGCGAGCGCCTTGCGTCCTGGTCCGGTTAGCGAGTAGTACTTGCGCGGCGGGCCCGAGGTCGATTCGACGAGGTAGGTCGACACCCATGCCTCTGCCTGCAGCCGGCGCATCAGCGGATAGATCGTTCCTTCGCTGATCTCCATCGTTTCCGACAGGGTTGAAACGAGCTCGTAGGCGTAGCTGTCGCCGCGGGCCAGAACGGCCAGCACGCACATATCGAGCGTTCCTTTTTTCAGTTGAGTCTTCATGCCGATTTAGGTTAGTGCGCGCCGGGCCGCCGCAAGCGCGCTAACGGCCCCCTCGGGGGGCAGCGAACGCAGTGAGCGTGGGGGCGGTTCCATCTAGTGCCGTGCTTTGCAAGGTACCTTGCTATGCACTGCCGCGGGATAAACTAAGGCCCTGGCGAACGTGAAGCGAAGCATAGCAGCCAGTATTGTTTTATGCAAGGTACCGTTTTATGCACGCTATACCGATCCGGATAGCGTGCAAGCGGCGGTCCCGCCAGAAGGGCGGCGCGTGCCGGCTACTCCACCCCCGCCGGCCCATCGCCCGCGGCGAGCTTGAACTGCCGCATTTTGTGATAGAGCGTCTTCTTCGGCATGCCGAGCGCCACGCTCGCATCGCTGACGTTGCCGTGATGGCGGCGCAGCATTTCTTCGATGAGCACGAACTCGAAGTGCGCGAGCTGCTCGGCGAGCGTGCCGGCAGGCGCCGCGCGGCCTTCGTCGGGCACGAGCGTGTCGCCGGCGAGGCCGAGCACGAAACGATCGGCGACGTTTTGCAATTCCCGCACGTTGCCCGGCCACTGATGCGCCATCAGCTCGGACACCTGCGCCGCCGAAACGATCGGCGCGGGCTGCCCAAAGCGTTGCGCGGCGGACAGCACGAAGTGCTCGAATAGCAACGGGACGTCCTCGCGTCGTTCGCGCAGCGGCGGCAGCTCGATTTGTGCGACGTTCAGCCGATAGAGCAAGTCCGCACGAAACCGTCCGTCTTTCGCGAGTTCTCCGAGATCCGCTTTCGACGCCGCCACGACCCGGCAATCCACCGAAATCGCCTCGTTCGCGCCGAGCCGCTCGATCTGCCGCTCCTGCAGCACACGCAGCAGCTTGATCTGAAGCGGCACGGGCATAGTCTCGATCTCGTCGAGAAAGAGCGTGCCGCGATGCGCCCATTCGACTTTGCCCACACGGCTTTTCGCCGCGCCGGTAAACGCGCCGGGTTCGTGTCCGAAGAGTTCGCTCTCGAACAGCGGCTCCGGCAAT
>DATGHJ010000466.1:0-3782 GCA_035308085.1 Trinickia sp.
AAGTCGGCATTGCGTGCGACGCGCGCTTCGATGCGCACCTTCGGATGCGCCCGCGCAAACGACCCGAGCACTTCGGGTAGCAGCGTCTCGCCGAAGTCCTCCTGCAAACCGAGCCGCACCCAGCCTTCGAGATCGGTGCCGCGCACCGCTGCCGCCGCTTCGTCGTTCAACTCGATCAGGCGCCGCGCGTAGCGCAGCATCATCTGGCCCGCGTCGGTTAGCGCGAGCCCGCGGCCCGCCTTGCGAAAGAGCGGCTTGCCGGCCTGCTCCTCCAGCTTCTTGATCTGCGCACTGATCGCGGAGGTCGAGCGCCCGACCTTGTCCGCCGCCTTGGCGAAGCTGCCCATGTCCATGCCCGTCACGAAGCTGCGCAAGCTCGCCAAATCGAAGTTCACCTGGCTCATTTGACCATCCCGTTTTATCGAACGATTCATCAAAAACTTTCTGATATTCAGGATGAATATAGGGTGCCAAACTGCGTCCGTCAAATCCTCTTACCAAGGGACGTTCATGGAAACCCCATCTCTGATCACTCCCGTCGGGCAAGCGAATCGTGCCCTCGGTGCGTCGCATAAATGGAAGGTGCTCGGCGTCGGCGTGGCGGCGAACGCAAGCTTTTCCGCCACGGCGACCGGCATTCCGACGACGGCCATCTGGATGCGCCACGACTATCACCTCGGCAACGCCGAACTTGGCCTCGTGATGGGCTCGATGGGGCTGGGGCTCGCGCTGTCGGAGCTGCCGTGGGGGTTCGCCACCGACCGCTTCGGCGACCGGCCGGTGCTGCTGACGGGCCTTCTCTCGACCGCGCTCATGCTGCTGGCGACGGCGCGGTTCGCCGTGCCGTCGGCGGGCTCGATTCCGCCGCTCCCGCTGCTGGTCGCGCTGATGTGCGTGGTCGGCCTGCTCGGCGGCAGCGTGAACGGCTCGAGCGGCCGCGCGGTGATGAGTTGGTTCAAGGACGGCGAGCGTGGTCTCGCGATGAGCATCCGCCAGACCGCGGTGCCGCTCGGCGGCGGCATCGGCGCGCTGCTGTTGCCGTGGCTCGTTCAGTCGCGAGGATTCGGCGGCGTCTTCGCCGCACTCGCGGTGATGGTCGCTCTGTCCGCCGGCTTCGCGTGGCGCTGGCTGCACGAGCCGCCCGTCATCGCCGCTCACGCCGCCAAGCCCGCCGACGGCGCCGCACCGCGCGGACCGCTCGCCGATATCCAGATCTGGCGCGTCGTGCTCGGCATCGGGATTCTGTGCGTGCCGCAGTTCGCCGTGCTGACGTTCGCGACCGTGTTCCTGCACGACTTCGCCCGCCTGCACGCCGCCGGCATCAGCGCGACGATGGCCGTGATCCAGGGCGGCGCGATGGCGATGCGCGTCTGGAGCGGCCGGTACACCGACAAGCGCGGCAACCGCCGCTCGTATCTGCGCGGCTCGACGCTCGTCGCCGCAGGCTCGTTCGCGGTGCTGGCGCTGGCCGTCGCCGTTTTGCACGACGCGTTCGCCGCCGTGCTCGTGGCGCTGATCGCGGTGGCGGGCATCTGTGTGTCCGCGTGGCACGGCGTGGCGTACGCCGAACTCGCGACGCTTGCCGGTCCGCAGCGCGCGGGCACGGCCCTCGGCATGGCGAACACATTCGTCTATTGCGGGCTCTTCGTCGCGCCGATCGCGATTGCGCATCTGCTCGCGGCCAGTTCCTGGACCGGCGTGTGGATCGCGGCGGGACTGTCCGCGCTGCTGACGTACCCGCTGTTTCCGAAAGCCATGCGAGCGGTCGCCCGATAGCGGCTGATCGCTTGCTGCGCGACCCGTCGATGCCTGTACCGGCCCGTCACTCGAAATCAGCGCGCAGCAAGCCCGATCGATCCAGATAAAATGCCGTCTCGAAATCGGAGACGGCAATGGCCGCCGCTCAATCGAAACGGAGAAGCCATGTCCAGTCATAGCGCGAAGATTGAATGGGAGCGCTCAGGCGCGGTGTTTACCGACAACAAATACTGCCGCGCGCACCAATGGTCGTTCGACGGTGGAGCTGTCGTGCCCGCCTCGAGTTCACCCGATGTGGTCAAGGTGCCGCTTTCGAATCCGGCCAATGTCGATCCGGAAGAGGCGTACGTCGCGTCGCTATCGAGCTGCCACATGCTGTGGTTCCTCGACATCGCGCGCACGGCGGGTTATGTGGTCGACCGGTATGTCGACGATGCGGTCGGACACATGACGCGCGGCGCGGATGGCAAGCCGTGGATCGCGACCGTCGAGCTGCGGCCCGTGGTGGATTTTTCCGGGGCGAAACAACCCGACGATGCGGCCGTCGAGCACCTGCATCATCGCGCACACGAGGAGTGCTTTCTGGCGAGATCGGTGAAAAGCGAGATCGGTGTTGCGGGCAAGTGGACTTATCGCGAAGGTTGAACGCCATTGAACGCCGCAGGGAACCGCCGATACAGCGCCGGCGGCCTCACTGCGCCGGCGCAACCTTTGGCGCTTCCTCGGCCGCCATCAGCTCGCTCGGAAACAACTGCAGGAACGAGCGCGCCTCGTCGGTGCTTTTGCATGCGAGCCAGTCTTCGTAGTCTTCCGGCCGCACGATCACGACCGAGCGCTTTTCTTCGCCGGGCTTGTGAAAACGCCGCATGAGCGGATGCTCGTCGGCATTCACGGTCAGCATCGTGAACGAAACGTCCGCTCCGTCCGGCTTCGGCCACGCGCGCCATAAACCGGCGAGCGCAAACGGTTCGCCCGACGCCAGCGCAATCCGAAAGCGCACATGCTTGCCGCTTTCGTAATTCGGTTCGTAGAACGCTTCGCACGGAATCAAGCAGAGCTGTTGCTTCGCCCAGGCCGAGCGATAGGTCGGCCGGTCGCCGAGCGTTTCGGCGCGCGCATTCATTGTCGTATAACGCTTCGCGTCGTGAGACGCTTTCGCCTTCGGCACCATGCCGAAGGTCGCGAGCAGCGCCTCGCGGCTGCCGTCGCTCACGCGGCGCAACAGCGGCGCCGGATAGTCCTGGTAGATCTCATCGCGCCAATCGTCGGCGGGCGGCAACGCACCGTAGTACTTTTCGAAGATGCGCCGGCGCGCGGCGGCGTAGTTCGTGCACATGCCGATACCCTCGCCTTTCGTGGATGGAGCTTCGATTCAACATACACTATCCGCTTCCCGCTCAACGACCGAATCCGTGAAGACCCTCCCGCTTGCCGCCGCCCGCACGCTGCACCTCGCCGCCCAGGGCCTGCTCGCGCCGCCGCGCCGCAAGGCCGCCAAAGCCGACGTGCTCGACGCGATCCGCCGCATGGCGCAGTTGCAGATCGACACGATCCACGTCGTCGCGCGCAGCCCGTATCTGGTGCTGTTCAGCCGCATCGGTCCGTTCCTGCCGCAGTGGCTCGACGAGCATCTCGCCGAAGGGCGTCTCTTCGAATACTGGTCCCATGAGGCGTGCTTCGTGCCGATCGAAGACTACGGCCTGTTCCGTCATCGCATGCTCGATCCGAGCGGCATGGGCTGGAAATATTCGATCGAATGGCACACGCGCCACAAGCAGGACATCGACGCCCTGCTCGCCCGCATCCGCGACAACGGCCCGGTCCGCTCAGCCGATTTCGCGCGCGCGGACGACACTCCCGGCAGCGGCTGGTGGGATTGGAAACCGGAGAAGCGCCATCTCGAAGTGCTGTTCACCCTCGGCGAGCTGATGGTCGCGGAGCGGCGCAATTTTCAGCGCGTCTACGATCTCGCCGAACGCGTGCTGCCCGATTGGAACGACGCGCGCGACCTGCCGCCAGCGGAC
>DATGHJ010000467.1:0-3771 GCA_035308085.1 Trinickia sp.
GCTTGCTATGATCGGCCGCCTCGATCCCATCTTCCGGCACGGAGGAGTTATGAACCACCCCCACGTTCACTATCGTTCACTGCCCCCCGAGGGGGCGGATGCCGTCCACGGCCGGCTTTGCAAAGCCGGCCGGCTACGCAGGCGCGGAGCGCTGCTCCGCGAATTCCCTGCTACGCCCCTCGGGGCGGCCCAGCGGGAGGCATCATGCCCGCAACGCTAGCCCCCCGCCGCTGGTGGGCGATCATGCCGATCGTATTCATCACCTACAGCCTCGCCTATCTCGACCGCGCGAACTTCGGCTTCGCCTCGGCGGCCGGCATCAATCAGGATCTCGGCGTCAGCAAAGGGCTCGCGTCGCTGATCGGCGCGCTGTTCTTTCTCGGCTACTTCTTCTTTCAGATCCCCGGCGCGATCTACGCCGAGCGGCGCAGCGTGAAGAAGCTCGTGTTCGTGAGCCTGATCCTGTGGGGCGCGTGCGCGGCGCTGACTGGCGTCGTCAGCAACATTGCGTCGCTGATGGCGCTGCGCTTTGTGCTCGGCGTCGTCGAGGCGGCCGTGCTACCCGCGATGCTGATCTTCCTGTCCAACTGGTTCACGAAGAGCGAACGCTCGCGCGCGAATACGTTCCTGATCCTCGGCAATCCGGTGACGGTGTTGTGGATGTCGATTGTGTCGGGTTATCTCGTGCATGCGTTCGGCTGGCGCAACATGTTCATCGCGGAAGGGCTGCCGGCCGTCGTCTGGGCCGTGTGCTGGTGGTTCATCGTCAAGGACAAGCCGGCGCAGGTGTCGTGGCTGTCCGAGTCCGAGAAGCGCGCGCTCGACGCCGTCCTCGCCGCCGAACAAGCCACGATCAAGCCGATGCGCAATTACCGCGAGGCGTTCAAGTCGCCCGCCGTCATCAAGCTGTGCGCGCAGTATTTCTGCTGGAGCATCGGCGTGTACGGCTTCGTGCTCTGGCTGCCGTCGATCCTGAAGAACGGCTCGACGCTCGGCATGGTCGAGACCGGCTGGCTTTCCGCGCTGCCGTACCTCGGGGCGACGATCGCGATGATCGCCGCGTCGTGGGCCTCGGACAAGCTCCATGCGCGCAAGGCGTTCGTCTGGCCGTTCCTGCTCGTTGGAGCGGTCGCGTTCGCTGCGTCGTACGCACTCGGCTCGACGCACTTCTGGATCTCGTACGCGCTGCTCGTGATCGCGGGCGCCGCGATGTACGCGCCGTACGGCCCGTTCTTCGCGATCGTGCCGGAGCTGCTGCCGAGGAACGTCGCGGGCGGGGCGATGGCGCTCATCAACAGCATGGGCGCGCTCGGCTCGTTCGTCGGCTCGTACTTCGTCGGCTATCTGAACGGCGCGACGGGGTCGCCCGCGGCATCGTATGCGTTCATGAGCGTCGCGCTCGTGGCCGCCGTGATCCTGACGCTCGCCGTGAAAGCGCAGGCCGCCCCCTCGCCTGTGCTGGCCGCCCATCTGCCTGGGAAGTGAATCCGGCCTGGGAAGTGAATCCGGAAAAAACACCAAAAGGACATCGATGAAACCGAAAATCATCGCCTACAAGGCGCTGCCGGACGACGTGCTCGCCTATCTGCGCGAACACGCCGAAGTGGTCACGCTCGACGACGCGGCGGCATCGTCGCCCGATACGCTCGCCGCCGCGCTCAGCGACGCCGACGGCGCGATCGGCGCAAGCGTGAAGGTGACGCCCGCGATGCTCGAAGGTGCGACGCGGCTCAAGGCGCTGTCGACGATCTCCGTCGGCTTCGACCAGTTCGACGTCGTCGACCTCACGCGGCGCGGCATCCTGCTCGCGCACACGCCGGACGTGCTGACCGAATCGACCGCCGACACCGTGTTCGCGCTGATCCTCGCGAGCGCGCGGCGCGTGGTCGAGCTGGCGGACTGGGTCAGGGCGGGGCAATGGAAGAAGAGCGTGGGCGAAGCGCAGTTCGGCGTCGAGGTGCAGGGCAAGACGCTTGGCATCGTCGGTCTTGGACGCATCGGCGGCGCGCTCGCGCGGCGCGCGGCGCTCGGCTTCAACATGCGCGTGCTGTACACGAACCGCCGTCCAAACGAAGCCGCCGAGCGCGCGTATGGCGCCATACGCGTGGAGCTGGCCGAATTGCTGCGCGAGTCCGATTTCGTATGCCTGCAAGTGCCGCTTACGCCCGAGACCCGTCATCTGATCGGCGCCTCCGAACTGAAGACGATGAAGCCAGGCGCAATTCTGATCAACGCATCGCGCGGACCGACCGTCGACGAAGCCGCGCTGATCGACGCGCTGCGCGACGGCACGATCCTCGGCGCGGGGCTCGATGTCTTCGAGTGCGAACCTCTGCCGGCCGGCTCGCCACTGCTGCAAATGAAAAATGTCGTCGCACTGCCGCACATCGGTTCGGCGACCCACGAGACTCGTCACGCAATGGCGCGCTGCGCGGCCGAAAACCTCGTCGCGGCATTGGCGGGCACGCTCTCGCGCAACATCGTCAACCGCGAGGTGCTCGAGCGACGCTAAGCGGGTGCTTAAGTGGTGCAGGGCAGCAGCGTACGCTATGATGCGCGCACTGATGCAGTTCGAAAGCGCGCCTTGAGCGCGCTTTTGTCTATTTCGGCGCATAGTTGGCGCATGCCGCGGGCGATCCTCGCGCCACAGCGCCGCTTTCGTTTTCGATGACGAGGAGTTTTCGGTTGGCTGACGTATTTCCGCACTTTTCTAGTCGCAGCCGCACGGCCCGCCCATGCGCTTGCTGCCGCACCGCCCATGAGGCGGCGCGATGAGCTACGTGCGTACGGGAGCGCCACGCCGCGCGACGATCAACGATGTCGCGCGCGAAGCGGGCACGGGCAAGACAAGTGTGTCGCGCTATCTGAACGGCGAGACCAATGTGCTGTCGCTCGATCTGCGCGAGCGGATCGAAACGGCGATCAAGCGTCTCGACTACCAGCCGAACCAGATGGCGCGCGGTTTGAAGCGCGGGCGCAACCGCCTGATCGGCATGCTCGTCGCCGACCTGACGAACCCCTATACGGTCGAAGTGCTGCAAGGCGTCGAAGCTGCGTGCCAGGCGCTCGGCTACATGCCGCTCATCTGCCACGCGGCGAACGAAGTCGAAATGGAGCGGCGCTACCTGCAGCTTCTGACGACGTACCGCGTCGAAGGCGTGATCGTCAACGCCTTGGGCGTGAAGGACGAGACGCTCCAGCCGCTCGGCGAGGGCGGGATTCCGGCCGTGCTCGTCGACCGCAAGGTGGCGGGGCTCGCTGCCGATATGGTCGGGCTCGACAATGCCGAAGCGGTTCGGGCCGGCACGCAGCATCTGATCGAGCGCGGTTTCGCCGAGATCCACTTCGTCGTGCAGCCGTTCGAGCGGGTCAGTTCGCGGCGCGTGCGTGAGGCTGCGTTTCGCGAGGCGATCGAGAACGCGGTACGCGTGGCCGTTGCGGATGGCGCGGGCAACGCGCCTCGCCTGCAAGGCCAAACGGTCGTGCTCGATCTCGCCGATCCCGAAGCCGTGATGCGCACGCACGCCGCGCTCGTTCGCCGCATCGACGCCGCCGTCGACGGTTCGAGCAAGCGCATCGCGCTGTTCGCGGCGAACGCGCCGGTCGCCTTGTCGCTTGCGTTGCATCTGAACTCGCACTATGGCCCGCGTTGGCAGGACCGCGTCGCGCTGATGTCGGTCGACGATCCCGAATGGGCCGAACTGACGGGCATCACGACGATCCGGCAGCCGACCTACGCGATCGGCTACCGCGCGGTCGAATTCCTGCACG
>DATGHJ010000468.1:0-6787 GCA_035308085.1 Trinickia sp.
AAGATGCGGATCGTCAGTCGGAACGATATAGGCGGCGAGCCCCGCGCGCGCCATCGCGCCACGCAGCCGCGCCAGCCGCTCGGGAATGGTTTCGCCGAGGGCAGCGGATTCAGGAAGTCGGATATTCATTGTGTAGCCTGCAAGCGTTCATCGACGGGAGACCAAGCCGACCGTCACGGCAACGGCGAGAAGTGCGATGGCCGTACAAATTGGCCATTCGAGCGTGTCGCCGTCATAGAAAAGGCCTGTCACACTGCCGGCCATCTTGGCGGCGCTGGCCGCCGCGACTCCGATCAGCACGGCAAGCCAAGCGCGGGCGCGGCCCGCGCGGCGCAGCGGGTGAAGCCACCAGCCGAGCCAGCCGACGACGGCGCCGAGCACGACGATTCCAGGCCAGCCCATTAACGGCACCCTCGGCTTATTTTCAGACTAATCCCATAGGCACCGTCCGGACGCCTTAATAGCATTCTTATCTCTTTTAACCAAAAGATCAGCACAGCATTTTTCCGTGCAACGGTCGAGTTTAGGGGTCGGAAGAATGTTAAGCAAGCACGCGCACTGACGCCTATCCATGCGAATCGCCCTTATCGAACCGGATTCTCGCCACGCTGAAGTGATGGACCGTCTGCTCTTCGCCGGCGGCCACACGTGTCAGCCCTTCACCAACAGCAACGACTTCTTCGCGTGGATCGCCGCGCGAACCTGCGATCTTCTCATTACTGACCAGTGGGCGGGCGATTTGCCGTCCGAGGACGTCATCCCGGCCGCCCGGGCGATCCTGCCCGGCCTGCCGGCCATGGTCATGATCCACGCGCCGCGCGAAAGCGAGATCGTCGCCAGCCTTCATGCGGGCGCCGACGATTGCATCACCAAGCCGGTACGCGGCCCCGAGCTGCTCGCGCGCGTCGACGCGCTCTTGCGCCGCGCCGGGGTGCGCCGCCCGCCAAGCCCGTCGCGCGGGCGGTTCGGCGAGTATGCGTTCGACGCCGCGCGCGGTCTCGCACGTTTCGACGACCAGGTCGTCACCTTGACGCCAAAGGAGTGCCGCTTCGCGCTCTTGCTGTTCGTGAACCTCGGGCGCCCGGTTTCGCGCGCGCACATTCTGGAGACGGTTTGGGCGACGCGGCGCGACTTGAAGTCGCGCACGCTCGACACCCACGCCTCGCGCGTCCGAACCAAGCTGCAGCTCCATCCGGAACGCGGTTACATCCTGAGCCCGCTGTACGGCTTCGGCTATCAGCTCGACCGGCTCTTCGCCGAGCCTCCGGCCAACAAGACTAAAGGGGCCAAAGGCGCCACGGGCCCCGAAGGCTCCGATCGCGACGAAAATGAAGGCAGCATAGAGACGCTATAATACCGGGCTGAATCATAGCCTTGCCGCATCCACGGCCAGGGTCCATTGCAGCCCCGCACATGCAACTTCTGACGATCGGAATCAACCACCATACAGCGCCAGTCGCCCTGCGCGAACGCGTGGCGTTTCCGCTCGACCAGATCAAACCGGCTCTCGGAACCTTCATGGACCTCTGGCTCGGCCGTTCGGCGCCGAACGCGCCCGAAGCCGCGATCCTGTCCACCTGCAACCGCACCGAGCTCTACTGCGCGACCGACGACCGCACCGCGCGCGAAGCCGCGATTGAATGGCTCTCGAAGTACCACGGCATTTCAGTGGCCGAACTCGCGCCGCACGTCTACGCGCTGCCGCAATCGGAAGCCGTGCGGCACGCGTTTCGCGTCGCGTCGGGGCTCGACTCGATGGTGCTCGGCGAGACGCAAATCCTCGGACAATTGAAGGACGCGGTGCGCACGGCTTCCGAAGCGGGTGCGCTTGGCACGTATCTGAATCAACTCTTCCAGCGCACGTTCTCGGTAGCCAAGGAAGTACGCGGCACAACCGAGATCGGCGCGCAGTCGGTGTCGATGGCGGCCGCGGCTGTGCGGCTCGCGCAGCGGATCTTCGACAAGATCGCGAACCAGCGCGTGCTCTTCATCGGTGCCGGCGAAATGATCGAGCTGTGCGCGACGCACTTCGCGGCTCAGCAACCGCGTGAGCTGGTCATCGCGAACCGCACCGCCGAGCGCGGCGCGAAGCTCGCCGAGCGCTTCAACGGCCGCTCGATCCCGCTCTCCGAACTGCCCGTGCGGATGCACGAGTTCGACATCATCGTGTCCTGCACGGCGTCGACGCTGCCGATCATCGGCCTGGGCGCCGTCGAGCGCGCGGTGAAGGCGCGCCGCCACCGTCCGATTTTCATGGTCGACCTGGCCGTGCCGCGCGATATCGAGACCGAAGTCGCGAAGCTCGAAGACGTGTTCCTCTACACGGTCGACGATCTCGGCGCGATCGTGCGCGAAGGCAACGCGTCCCGGCAGGCGGCCGTCGCGCAAGCCGAAACGATCATCGAGACGCGCGTCGCCAACTTCATGCAGTGGCTCGATGCGCGCAGCATCGTGCCGGTGATCCGCCACATGCACACGCAAGCGGACTTGCTGCGCCAAGCGGAAGTCGAGCGGGCGCTCAAAATGCTCGCTCGCGGCGACGATCCGGCGGTGGTGCTCGAAGCGATGTCGCAATCGCTGACCAACAAGCTCATTCATGGCCCGACGCACGCGCTCAATCGCGCCAGCAGCGAAAACCGCGATACGCTCATCGAACTGATGGGCGGGTTCTACAAACACTCGAACTCTTCAGACCGTTAGCGGCGCTGCCTCGCATCCTTGCTCCGCTCCGGGAGCCCGCAGGCAGACTGATCGACCTATTCCCCGCCGCGGCCGCTCCGCCCCACCTACCTCAGATTTTCAGCCTACCCGGGAGCCCCGCTCCACACCATGAAAACGAGCATGCAACTCAAGCTCGACCAGCTCGCCAACCGGCTGGCCGAACTCAATGACCTGCTAAGCCGCGAAGACGTCACGTCGAACCTCGACCAGTACCGCAAGCTCACGCGCGAGCACGCCGAAATCGGGCCGGTGGTCGAGCATTACGCGCGCTGGCGGCAGGCGCTCACCGATTCGGCGACCGCGCAGGAACTGCTCGCCGACGCGTCGATGCGCGATTTCGCCGAAGAGGAAGTGCGCGGCGCACGCGAGACGATGAACCAGCTCGAAGGCGAGCTGCGCACGATGCTGCTGCCGAAAGACCCGAACGACGACCGCAACATCTTTCTCGAAATCCGCGCGGGCACGGGCGGCGACGAGTCGGCGCTGTTCGCGGGCGATCTACTGCGCATGTATTTGCGGTTTGCCGAGCGCAAACGCTGGCAAGTCGAAATGATGTCGGAGAGCGCGTCGGACCTAGGCGGCTACAAGGAAGTGATCGTGCGGATAGCGGGCCAAGGCGCGTATTCGCGGCTCAAGTTCGAATCGGGCGGACACCGCGTGCAGCGCGTGCCGGCAACCGAGACGCAGGGCCGCATCCATACCTCGGCGTGCACGGTCGCGGTGATGCCGGAAGCCGACGAGATCGGCGAAGTCGAGATCAATCCGGCCGACCTGCGCATCGATACGTTCCGCGCGTCCGGCGCGGGCGGTCAGCACATCAACAAGACGGACTCGGCGGTGCGCGTCACGCACCTTCCGACGGGGATCGTCGTCGAATGCCAGGACGACCGTTCACAGCACAAGAACAAGGATCGTGCGCTGAAGGTGCTCGCCGCGCGCATCAAGGACAAGCAATACCACGAGCAACACGCGAAGGAAGCCGCGACGCGCAAGAGCCTGATCGGCTCGGGCGACCGGTCCGAGCGGATTCGCACCTACAATTTCCCGCAGGGGCGGCTCACCGATCACCGCATCAACCTGACGCTGTACAAGCTCGAAGCGATCATGGACGGCGATCTCGACGATCTGATCGCCGCGCTCGTCAGCGAGCATCAGGCGGAGCTGCTGGCTTCGCTGGGCGACGCGGATTAAGTTCGTGCGACGTCTTCCGAATCGAGGCGCATGCCGATGAACTCCACCGCCGAAGCCGAACGCATGCCGCAAACCGCTGCCTCGCTGCTGCGCGCATCGACGCTGCCCGCGCACGAAGCGCGGATACTGCTTACGCATGCGCTAGGCTGGCGTCGCACGGAGCTGATCACGCGGGGCGACGAGCCACTCGCCGAAGTCGCGAGCGCGCGGTATCGAGCGCTCGAAGCGCGCCGCGTGGCCGGTGAGCCGATCGCGCAGATCGTCGGCGCGCGCGAGTTCTTCGGCCTGGAGTTCGAAGTGACGCCGCACGTGCTGATTCCGCGTCCGGAGACCGAGCTGCTGGTCGAAACGGCGCTTGCCGCGCTCGACGGCATCACGGCGCCCCGTGTGCTCGATCTTGGCACGGGTACCGGCGCGATCGCGGTGGCGATTGCCTCGGCGCGGCCCGATGCGCGAGTTTGGGCGCTCGACCGCTCAGCCGTTGCGCTTACCGTCGCCACGCGCAACGCCGCCAAGCTGCTCGACGCCAAACGTCCCGGCGGCGCGCTCCGGCTCCTGCAAAGCGACTGGTATACGGCGCTCGATCCAGCGCTCTCGTTCGACGCGATCGTCAGCAATCCGCCCTATATCCGGCACGGCGATCCGCATCTGACCGAGGGCGACCTGCGCTTCGAACCGCGCGGCGCGCTCACCGACGAAGCGGACGGCTTAGCGGCGATCCGCATCATCGTGGCTGGCGCGGGCGAGCGCCTCGCGTCACGCGGCCAGTTGTGGATCGAACACGGCTACGACCAAGCCGCCGACGTGCGCGCGTTGCTCGCGGCGCAAGGCTTCGAAAACGTACATTCGCGTGCCGATCTCGCCGCCATCGAACGCATCAGCGGCGGCATTTGGACGAACAGCGAAATGAACGGCGCGAACGCACCGGCCGGCGTCGCCGGCCCCCGCTGAGGCACGCGCCACGCTCAGCCCGGCCGGTCGAATTCCGCTATCATTTCGATCTATCCCTACCCTACGAAACGCAAGGCCCCTCATGGAAACGCAACAACGCATCAAGCAAATCGTCGACGAGAACGCCGTCGTGCTGTTCATGAAAGGCAACGCGCAATTCCCGATGTGCGGCTTTTCGGGTCGTGCGGTGCAGATCCTGAAGGCATGCGGCGTCGATCAGTTCAAGACCGTCAACGTCCTCGAAGACGACGACATCCGCCAGGGCATCAAGGAATTCTCCAACTGGCCGACCATTCCGCAGCTCTACGTGAAAGGCGAATTCGTCGGCGGCTCGGACATCATGATGGAGATGTATCAGTCCGGCGAACTGCAGCAGCTGTTCGCCGCTGCGTAAAGCCGTCGGCCCCGCTTCACGCTACCGGCCAGCGGCAAGTTCGATGGAAACACCCAGCATGCCGCCGCGCCGGCTGATCATCGCGATTACCGGCGCCACCGGCGCGATCTATGGCGTGCGCCTGCTCGAGACGCTGCGGCGCACGGGCGGCGTCGAGACACACCTGCTGATCTCCGGCGCCGGCTGGCTCAACATCCAGCACGAACTTCAGCTCTCCAAAGACGATATCCACCCGCTCGCCGATGTCGTGCATTCGGTGCGCGACGTCGGCGCGAGCATCGCATCGGGGTCGTTCGCGACCGACGGCATGATCGTCGCGCCATGCTCGATGAAGACGCTCGCGAGCATCGCGCATGGCCTCTCCGACAACCTCATCACGCGCGCCGCCGACGTCACGCTCAAGGAGCGCCGCCGCCTCGTGCTGATGGTGCGCGAAACGCCGCTGAACCTCGCGCATCTGCGCAACATGACGGCCGTGACCGAAATGGGCGGCGTCATTTTTCCGCCGCTTCCTGCCTTCTACAACAACCCGGCGTCGATCGACGAGATGGTCGATCACACCGTGGCGCGGGTGCTCGACATGTTCGCGATCGGCACGCCGCATGCGCCGGTGTGGCAAGGCATGCGTGGCGTCGACGGCTAGACAGCGGCCGACGCCAATTACCAACCACTGCGACACAATCAATTCCGGTTCAGCCGGTTTATCAAACGGCAAGACGCGTCTATATTCGTAGCAACTTCACTTTTCCGATCGCGCTCGACGCGATCATGCCGCGATGTCCCGCCTTCCTTCTGTCTATCTGTCCCACGGCGCACCGACGCTGCCGATCGATCCGTCGCTGCCGTCCGCTGAATTCGCGTCGCTGGCCCGGCATCTGCCGCGTCCGCGCGCGATCCTGATGCTGTCGGCGCATTGGGGTACGCTGGCGCCCGTCGCCAGCACGGCCGAAAAGCCCGAGACGATCCACGATTTTTACGGTTTTCCGCGCGCGCTATACGAAATCCAGTATCCGGCGCCGGGTGCGCCCGAGGTGGCGCAGCAAGCGGTGGCACTGCTCGCGCAAGCAGGGATCGCGGCCGGTACCGAAACGTACGGCCTCGATCACGGCGCCTGGGTGCCGATGCTGCTGATGTTTCCGCAGGCCGACGTGCCCGTTGCGCAGTTGTCGATCCAACCGCGCATGGATGCGGCTCACCACTACCAGATCGGGCGCGCGCTGCGCCCGCTGCGCGATTGCGGCGTGATGGTGATCGGCTCCGGCCAGATCACGCACAACCTGCGCGCCGCCGATTTCTCGGCCAGCCCCGAAGATGCCGACCCGCGCGTCGACGAGTTCACGGACTGGTTCGAGGCGAAGCTGGCCGAGCGCGATGTCGATGCGCTGCTCGACTATCGCCGCCAGGCGCCGCACGCGGTGCTGATGCACCCGACCGACGAGCACCTGCTGCCGGTGTTCTCCGCGCTGGGCGCAGCCGACGACGACTACACGCTCGAGATCCAGTCGCTCGGCACGTATCAGCGCTCGTTGG
>DATGHJ010000469.1:0-2130 GCA_035308085.1 Trinickia sp.
GATCACCAGGCAAAGAACCAGCATGAACATGTGGAGGCTGAAGAGCTCCTCAGCGATTTTTGTCGCAGGCGGCTGGAGATTGATCTCGTTGACGGCAGGGCCGCCCGGAACATCGCCCACTGCCAGGGCGGCACCGGCGAAAAGCAGTCCGCTCATCGCCAGCACGCCCATGAGGGCTCGCTTGATTGTTTTCATAGCTTCCTTACCCAAAATTTCCATTCAAACCCTCGCCTCCCGCTCGCTGGCCCCGCGCTCCGACCGTTGCCCCGCATCTGCCGGAACGGAACGCGCCGCATCCCGTCTAACCGCACCGCATCAGCGACATCCGCAGTTCGCTTGCGAACTGCTTGCGCCGGTACTGCGCGAGATGCTGTCCGATCATGACCGTCTGCCCGCGCGACACGAGCTTGATTGGGTCGCGCAGCGTCTCGCCTGGTTCAACGCGCACCCAGCGCGGGTTGAATTCGAACTGCGTCAGCTGCTCGGCGCTCATTTGTTCGATGACGAGCCGGTTCGGAAAGAGCCGGATACGCTCGTAATCGACAGCATGCCGCGCATGAACGACAAACGCCGCGCCCACGACCAGCAATTCGATGCCGGTAAACGGCAACACCAGCCAGGCGCCGCGAAACACCAGCAATAACGCGATCGCCAAGGAAAACAGCGCGAGCGAAGCATAAAAGCAGACGAACTGACGCGGCGACACCGAACAGTTGCGCTTCATCAGCCAGTCTTTGACGACCGGCTCCGCATCCATCGGCAGATCAGTTGCGTCCATCGCTGCCTCCCCGCGAGTTGCTATGCCGCGCGCCGCGTATCGGGCTTGCCGCGCCGTTCCATGGGGACCGCCGGGCGACAAACTGACGCATTATAGGCGCGTTCAATGGCATCCACAAGCAAACGACTATCGGCCGACAAGCCAAGCACGACAAGCCTCAGCGCGCTTTTGACACATATTTTTGCTACGGTTTGAAGCGGTAATTTCAGACATAACAGTTGCCATCTTTACCGCGTCAAAGATTCTTTGGCCGCCCCCTTCCAATGTCCTCGAGACGCACGATTCCGTGACCTTCGGCGGTCGTGCGCGGCACGGCTTTCCAAGCGTGCCCGTAGATCACTTCGAACGTGAGAGGAATCGTGCCGTCGGCGCGGCGCCTTGCTTCCAGCGCGGCGAGCAGCGCGCCGTGAAGGCGGCGTGCCGACGCCGGGCCGCGCGTATCGCCGTGTGCGTCGCGCTCGAACGGATACGCGCCCCAGCCGCGCACGTCGGCGAGCAGCGATTCAGGCGAGCGGTAGGTGATCGTCAGCGTTTCCTGATCCATCACCGGTATCTCGAAACCGCTTTCGACGAGCATGTCGCCGAGATCGTGCATATCGACGAAGTCGATCACGTGCGGACGCGTCGCCAAGCCGTGCGCCGCCTCGACTTGCGCATAGGCGCCGCGCAGCTCGCGCAGCGTGTCGGGGCCGAGCGTGCTGAACATCAGCAGGCCGTTCACCTTCAACACGCGCTGCCACTCGGGAAACACAAGATCGGGACGCGAGTGCCAATGCAGCGCGAGATTGGACCAGATGAAATCGAACGCGCCCGCTGCAAAAGGCAACGCGGAGAAATCAGCTTGGGCGACGCGGGGGCCGCGCGCGCCGAGCGCCTTGCCTAGAGTGGCCGGCAGAAAACGGCGCCAACTGGTGTCGGCGGCGTCTTGGCTCTTCGCACGCGTGAGCATGGCATGTGAGAGATCGGTGCCGAAAACCGGCGCCTCGGGAAAGCGCTCGCGCAGCGCCGGCATGTCGTCGCCCGCGCCGCAGCCCGCATCGAGCACGCTCGCGGGGCTCACCTTGATGTAGTCGAGACGCTCGCGCATGCGCTGCGCGATTTCGCGCGGCAGAAAGGCGACATCGCCGAACTTGGCGGCGCGGCGGTCGAAAATCTGCCGCAAGCGCCGGGAATCGTAGGCCGGACGGCTAGCCTTTGCGGGAGTTGGGGACATGACGGTCGAACTGGCGAAGAGCCCGAAGTATACTCGCTCGCTCCGATCCCTTCAGCGTAGGAAGCCTTGGCGTGACGCGCGCAGTGAAATCGCAGCCGTTCGCAGCATTCGCGTCGCCGCTCGTGCGTTGTCTCGAAAA
>DATGHJ010000470.1:0-10987 GCA_035308085.1 Trinickia sp.
TGCCGCATCTGCAAAACCTCTACGGCGTCTACAAGTCGCTGTTCGCCGCGCGTCAGAAG
The DNA here is from genome assembly GCA_035308085.1 of Trinickia sp. Classification (GTDB taxonomy): domain Bacteria; phylum Pseudomonadota; class Gammaproteobacteria; order Burkholderiales; family Burkholderiaceae; genus Trinickia_A. The sequence continues at coordinate 60 of DATGHJ010000470.1, forward strand.
CGCGGCGCGATCGATTTCGACACGACCGAGACCTACATCGTCTGCAACGCGCAGGGCAAGATCGAGCAGATCGTGCCGCGCCAGCGCAACGACGCGCACAAGCTGATCGAAGAATGCATGTTGGCGGCGAACGTCTGCGCGGCCGACTTCATGAAGCGCAACAAGCACTCGGGCCTGTACCGGGTGCACGCCGGACCGACGGCGGAAAAGCTCGAGAATCTGCGCACGTTCCTGCGCGGGATGGGCCTGACGCTCGGCGGCGGCGACACACCGCACGCGAGCGATTACGCCGCCTTGATGGCGCAGATTCGCGACCGGCCCGACGCGCAGATGCTGCAGACGATGCTGCTGCGCTCGATGCAGCAGGCGGTCTACAGCCCGGAAAACATAGGCCACTTCGGTCTCGCGTACGACGCCTACGCGCACTTCACGAGCCCGATCCGCCGCTATCCCGACCTGCTCACGCACCGCGCGATCTACGCGATCCTGTCGGGCCGCAAGTACCAGCCGGAAACGCCGCACGGCGTCGCGCTCAACACGTCGATTTCTCCGCGCGCTCGCGCGATGCAGCAGGCCGACGACGAATCGCGCGGCCGCGCGCGTTCGAACACGGCGATCTGGGAAGAGCTCGGGCTCCATTGCTCGGCGAACGAGCGGCGCGCCGATGAGGCGTCGCGCGACGTCGAAGCGTGGCTCAAGTGCTACTTCATGCGCGACAAGCTCGGCGAAGAGTACGGCGGCATGGTGAGCGGCGTGACGTCGTTCGGCATCTTCGTGCAGCTCGATGCGCTCTTTATCGAGGGCCTCGTGCACGTGACCGAACTCGGCTCCGACTACTTCCAGTACGACGAGGTCAAGAACGAATTGCGCGGCGAGCGCACGGGCATCCGCTATCGGCTGTCGGACCGCGTGCGCGTGCAGGTGAGCCGCGTCGATCTCGACGCGCGCAAGATCGACTTCCGTCTCGTGCGCGATACGCCGATCAAGGCGCCCGCGAGCCGTCCGGCGCTCGCCGACAAATCGATGCTCGATGGCGAAGCGGGGCCGCGCGTTCGTCCGCTGGCCGCGGTGGAGGGCACGCACCGCAGGAAGGCCGCGCCCGCGAAGTCGGCGGCCGTGAAGGAAGCGCGGGCGTCGCGCGGCGGAGCGCCGAAGAAACGTGCGGCGTCGAAATCGGCGTCGAAAACCCGCTCGCGCAAGAAGTATTGATGCAACGCGTGCCGCGCGCCGCTTGATGGCGGCCGGCACGTGGCGCCCCATCGCGCCGCCTGGCGGGCCGCCCGGCCTCGCCGTGCGGCGCCTTCATTGTGTTATGCGCGATGCTCGTGCGGCCGCGCTCCGGCCAGCTCCTCATCGTCGCGCTCGTTCAAGCAAAGGTTGTTTCAGTCATGGCACGTCACAAGGTTCTATACGGTTTTCACGCAGTGACCGCGCGTATGCGGCACGACGCGTCGACGGTCGAGGAGGTGTTTTACGACGCGACGCGGCGCGATCGCCGCATGCAGGACTTCCTCCAGACCGCCAAGGAAGCGGGCGTGCGGCTGATCGCAGCCGATGAGACGCGCCTGTGGGGGCTCGCGCGGACCGAGCGCCACCAGGGCGTCGTCGCGCTCGCGGGCGACCTGCCGCTCGCGCAGGACCTCGCGGAATTGCTCGACGGGATCAACGGCCCGGCGCTCCTGCTCGTGCTCGACGGCGTCACCGATCCGCACAACCTGGGCGCCTGCCTGCGGGTTGCCGATGCGGCCGGCGCGCACGCGGTGATCGCGCCGCGCGACCGCTCGGCAGGCTTGAACGCGACGGCCGCGAAGGTGGCGAGCGGCGCGGCTGACACGGTGCCGTACATCACGGTTACGAACCTGGCGCGCGCGCTGCGCGAATTGAAGGACGCGGGCGTGTGGGTGGTTGGGACCGCGGGCGAGGCGACGGCGAGCCTCTACGAGACCAAGCTGGATGGCCCGGTGGCGCTCGTGATGGGCGCAGAAGGCGAGGGCATGCGCCGTCTCACGCGTGATACGTGCGACGTAGTCATGCATATTCCGATGGCGGGGACGGTGGAGAGCCTCAACGTATCGGTGGCGAGCGGGGTGTGTTTGTTCGAGGCGGTGAGACAGCGCGGCGCGGTCACGGCCGGCGCCAAGGCTTAATCATTTCCTTCACCCCGACTCCGGTAAACTTCCGCTTTTTGCAAGCCTCTCTCCCTCACGCCATGACTCAAGACGAACTCAAGCAACTGGTCGGCCAAGCCGCAGCCGACTACGTCAACGCCCATGTCCCCGAAGGCGCCGTAATCGGCGTCGGCACGGGATCGACGGCGAACTGCTTCATCGATGCGCTCGCCGCCGTCAAAGGCCGCTACCGCGGCGCGGTGTCGAGCTCGGTCGCGACGACCGCGCGCCTCGAGAAGCACGGCATCAAGGTGTTCGATCTGAACGACATCGAATCGCTGCCAGTGTACGTCGACGGCGCCGACGAAATCGATCATGGCGGCGCGATGATCAAGGGCGGCGGCGGTGCGCTCACGCGCGAGAAGATCGTCGCATCGGTGTCGGATGTGTTCGTCTGCGTCGCGGACGCGACCAAGCGCGTCGACGTGCTCGGCACGTTCCCGCTGCCGATCGAAGTGGTGCCGATGGCGCGCACCGCGATCGGCCGGCGCGTGACGGCCGCGGGCGGCGTGCCGGTGCTGCGCGTGAAGCCGGATGGCTCGCCCTACGTCACCGACAACGGCAACGAGATCATCGACGTCAAAGGCTTGCAAATCACCGATCCGCGCGCGCTCGAAGCGGTCGTGAACGCGTGGCCTGGCGTGGTGACGGTGGGCCTGTTCGCCGCCCGCGGCGCGGACCTCTGCCTGCTCGGCGCCGACACGGGTGTCGAAACGATCGAATACACGAAGCGCTGAGCCCGAGGACACCATCCCATGCAAGCCGAACTGCGCCACGCGCTCGACACCGCGTATGAAGGGATGAAACGCAGCGATCCTTCTCCCACGGCATTTGCGAGCCACTACGCGCTTTGCCTCGGCATCGTCATCGGCGCTCAGGCGTGTGACGGCATGAGCGATGAGGAAGCCGCGAGCGAGCGCGCTCACCTTGCGATGCTCGCCGCGCTCTATGAAATCGGCGAGCGCGTGCGCAGCGATATCAGCGAGCAATGAGCAGCGAACGCTAGGTAGCGAACTATAAGCATCAGGTAACGAAGCGCGAGCCGTGAGCGCGCGCTTCGTGAAGATCAGCTCACGGTATCCGTTTGATGCAGGGCCGGCAGCAGGCGGTCGAATTCGCGTTTGACGAGGCCATAGCATTCGCACGCGCGCGTTTCGAGGCCCTTGCGGTCGAGCACCTTGATGTGGCCGCGGCTGTGATGAATCAAGCCCAGATCATGCAGCTTGCCCGCCGCTTCGGTGATGCCTTCGCGGCGCACGCCGAGCATGTCGGCGATGAGCTGCTGCGTCACGGCCAGCTCGTTGGTGGCCGCGCGATCGATCTCGATCAGGAGCCAGCGGCAGAGCTGCTTTGACAGCGAGTGATGGCGGTTGCACGCCGCGGTCTGCGCGACTTGCGTGAGAAGCGCCTGCATGTAAAGCAGCATCAGGCGGCGCAGGAAGTCCGAGCGCGCGAATTCCTGCCGCAAGCGTTGCGCGCTCATCCGGTAGGCGAAACCCGCGCATTGCACTTGTACGCGGCTCGGCATCGTTTCTCCCCCCGTCAGCACTTGGACGCCTGTCATGCCTTCGCGTCCCACGGCTGCGAGTTCAACGGAGCCCCCGTCTTCCATCATCGCCAGGATCGAGATGATGGCGGTCGTCGGAAAGTAGACGTGGTGAATCTTGTGGCCGCAATCGCACAGCAATTGCTCGGTGCGCAAGTGAACCAGTTCCAGATGGGGCGTCAAGGCTTGCCATTCGTTCGATGGCAACGCCCCAAGCAAATGGTTGCCATGCAGGTCGGATTGTAGGGTCAACATAATCGGTCCTCGGTGGAAGCTGTGCTGTGCACGCTTCGTGTTTCTGGTCCGTTCGCGGCATCTGTCGGTCATCGGACTTGAAGGCTTTTCGACAGGATTGCCGCGCTTTCTTGTGGCCTCGCGCTCTCTCGCGGCGGCGCCCGTCTGTGCGGTTGCGCTCTGTGCGCCATCCTTCAGCGAGGATCGTGCCAACTCCTCGACAAGCCCGTTTTGATGGGGGCGTTGCCGCTGTTGCGACGCGGCTCGGGCACCAGTCGGTCCGTTTTTGTTTCAAAACTGCAAAATGCGGCTGTGCGCCGGCGCGCGCAGCGGGGTCGTCGTGTTTGAACATGCTGCGTCCAGATGGGACGGGGCTTTAGGCGGTACGCGCCAAGCATCCGGCCAGCGACGCCAGCCAGACGATTCAGCCGCGTCGGCGGCGGATGGCGACCCGGGCCGGTGTGCCGAAATTGATTCAGATGTGTTGCATTGAGGGTGGACTTTGCTGCACTGCAACCAATGGTCTGCGCATTCGCAATGCCTGACGGGACAAGGGTGCGCGCCGAAATGGTTGCAAATTCGAACGATGAATAGGAGCGCCGACAACTCTGAAACAGAGGACACCGAGGGGTCCGAAAAAGTCGCGGGCGTTGTAATAAGTTAAGCGTGCCGCGAATGAATCATTGTTGAGACAAGACCGATTTCCGCGTAAGGCGGCTGTTATCGTCATATCAGTACCGCAATCCTATGAACGATCCTGAGCGGTGTTGTGGCCGCGCCAACATTCGCAAGCCCTCGTGCCGGATCGGGCCGAACATCATCGGTGCCGCCACCTTTCAAGCGCCTGGCGGGAATTGTTAAGCACTGGAAACTAATCGGCTAAAGGGAGATTGCGTAGGATAGCCCTGGATTCGTAGGCTGAAATCGGTAAATTGGGTGCGATTGCGCACGGTGAGCGCGAGTTTCGCGACGTACCGTGAAACCATGAAAATTCGTCTTACTTTCCTGGTGGACGCCGGCGATGAACTGGGCAACGCTGACATTCGATCAACTGAGTGCGCGCGAACTGTATTTGATCCTGCGAGCTCGCAGTGCCGTTTTCGTCGTCGAGGCGTCACGCGTGCATCTCGATGCGGACGGTTATGACGAAGCGGCATTGCACGTTTTCGCGCACGAAGACATGACGCGTCCGATGCCGATTCTCGCGTATGCGCGCATTCGCCCGGGCGAGATCGAACATCAGGAAGTGTGGATCGACAAGATTCTCACGTGCCCGTCGCTTCGCGGCGACGGGACCGCCTACGCGCTGTTCGATCACGTGATGCGCGTGGTCGACGCACGTTGGCCGCGGCACAGGGTGAGAGCGTTCGCGCCGGCGGCGCACCGCCCGCTCTATGAAAGCTTCGGGTTTCGCAGGGCGCTCGAGACTGGCGCCACGTGCGGCAGTCCCTTCACCGCGTTCGTGCGCAGCAGGCCGTGCGGCATCGCGGAGCCGATCGAGGTGCATTATGGCCGCGCGGAGTGTTACGCGGCGGGGCCGCTCGGTATGCGCTGAAGCCCGCTGTCGAGCGAACTGGCGCTATATAAGGAAGTAATGGGGGTAATTAGGGGTACGCGTTCGACGCACCGGCGTCGTTGGCTTGGGCGGTGCGCCGATGAGCCGTAATGTGTGCGGTCGCGTACGTTTGGGCGTCGCTCATTTTCTACAATGTCCTATGGTACTCACCGGTTTGAAGGTACGGGCTGCCTCGGCGGTTTGCAGTGCAACCACGTTCGGCTGCGCTTTTGTCAGACGGAATAACCCTGATAGGTTTTTCCCAACTGGCATATTCAATTTGGCCGCAGCACCGTATCGGATCGACAACAGGGCACGCGAGGGCGCGAAATGAATCAGGCGTCGGACGGCGCATCGGGGGGTGTCATGGAGCAGGGCAAGGACCGCTCACTGGTCAGCAAGGTGATGGACGGGCTCGTCACGGGCATTGTCGAAGAAAAATACGGGGCGATTCTTCCGCCGCAGGACGTGCTGTCGAAAGAATTCGACGTGAGCCGCACGGTGATGCGCGAGGCGTTGTCGATGTTGCTCGCGCGGCACATGCTGGACGTGCGGCCGAAAGTCGGCACGCGCATCCGCTCGATGCGCGACTGGCGCATGATCGACGAGGATGTCGTGAACTGGCGCTTTCGCGCGAAGCCCGACCCGGTCTTCATGCGCGACGTGATCGAGTTCCGCATGCTGATCGAGCCGCGCGCGGCGGCGCAGGCGGCGGCGCGCGCGAGCGTGTCGGAAGTGGCCGGCATCCGCGAGGCGTTCGACGTGTTCAAGACGATCGCGCCCGGCGAACCCGGTTACGAAGCGGCCGACGAATTGCTGCATACGCGCATCGTGCATGCGAGCGGCAACCAGTTCTTCCAGCAGATGGCGGCGATCATTCGCGGCGCGCTGACCACGGTGAACCCGATGGTCAACCAGAAGCCGGGCGTCTGGGAGATCTCCGTGCGCACGCATGCGCACATGGTCGAGGCGATCGAGCGGCGCGATCCGAAAGAGGCCGAAGCGGCCGCGCTGGCGTTGATCGACTTCACCGCGGACGAAATCGGCCGCGAGTTCTCGATCGAGATGCCCGGCCGCAAGTAAGCGGCGCGTGCCTGTCTGGCGCCTGCCACGCAGGGCGCCGCCCGAGCGTGTCCTGCGGTCGGGTTTTTCGTATGGCGTTGGTTTCCTCGACATAAGCGCAAACGTTTGCGCATGGATTGCCTGCCATCGACCGAGCCGTCTCCCGGTCTTCCTCGAGTTAGCCCCAGCAAGCCACGCCGTCCGCGCGTGCCGATGGCGAGCCGCTTATCATGACGGCGATTCCCACGCGCGGGCGCATACGGCGCGCGATTCTTGAAACCGACCCCTGTCACCCCGTTCTTCGATGAATCACGACACGACTAGCAGTGAAACCGTCCGCTGGGGCGTTTTGGGCGCGGGCAATATCGCGCGCCGCTTTGGCCTGGGCCTCGCGCACGTGCCGAATGCGCAAATGACGCATGTCTGGTCGCGCCGCGCGTCGACGACCGACGCCTACGCGCAGCAATTCGGCGCCAGCGCGTGCCCGAGCCTCGATGCGCTGCTCGCGAGCGACATCGACGCGATCTACATCGCCACGCTGCACGACAGCCATGCCGACTATGCGCTTGCCGCACTCGCCGCCGGCAAGCATGTGCTTTGCGAAAAGCCCGCGACGATCAACGCGCGGCAGCTCGAACGTGTGCTCGCAGCGGCGCGCGTCACGAAGCGCCTTTTCATGGAAGCGATGAAGCCGCCGTTCTATCCGCTCTACTGCAAGCTGCGCGAGCACTTGGCGCGCGAGCCGATCGGCGAGATCGGCCTCGTGCGCGCGGGTTGCGCGATGGCGAATGTGCCCGCGGACCATCCCGCGTTTTCGTTCGAGCACACGGGCGGTGCGCTGCTCGATATCGGCATCTACGAGGCGTTTCTTGCAGTCGACTGGCTCGGTGCACCGCTCGACGTGCAAACGATCGGCCGCCTGGGCCCGACCGGTGTCGATACGTTCGCGAGCCTCAATTGCCGGCACGAACGCGGCATCGCACAGCTCTTTTGCGGACTGGACCTGCACGGCAAGGGCGATGCGCTGTTGGCCGGGACGCTCGGCTGCGTGACGATCCACGAGAACTGGTGGAACCCGGTGCGCGCGACGGTTCGCTACGTCGACGGCCGCGTCGTCGAACTCGAGGCGCCGTTCGAAGGTGGCGGTCTCAACTATGAGACGGCGCACTTTTGCGCCCTGATCCGCGCGGGCTCGCTGGAGAGCCCGGTGATGACGCACGCGAAGTCGCTGCAGATGATCGCGATGATGGACTCGGCGCGCGCGACGCTCGGGCTCAAGTACGCAGGCGAGTGAGCACGCATCGGCACGCCTTGGCGTAGCTGCTGGCGCGATGGGCCCGGTGCTATCATGACCGCCTCTTATGCCGCGCCCGGGACTCCATTGAGTGCTTGGATCTTGCGCGCGGCAAGCTTTCGAATTTCTTCCAATGGAGCCGCAGCGATGCGCATCGTGGGCAAACTCTGGCGTGACAACAAGAGCCTGATCGCGTTTATCTTCTTGATGGTGTTGTTTCGCAGCGCGATCGCCGATTGGAACGTCGTGCCGAGCGGCTCGATGCTGCCGACGATACGCGAGGGCGACCGCATCCTCGTCGACAAGATGGCCTACGATCTGCGCGTGCCGTTTACGCACGTGGCTTTGGCCCATCTCGGCGATCCGCGGCGCGGCGATATCGTGACGATCGATTCGTCGGCCGCGCATGAGTTGCTCGTGAAGCGCGTGATCGGCGTGCCGGGAGACCGCATTGCGCTGCGTGAGAACGTGCTCTACGTGAACGGCGTGCGCGCCGATTACCAGCCGCTCGCGTCGGCGCCGATGGCCGATGAGCCGGCGGCGCCCGCCGAATATCTGACGGAGCGTTTCGACGGCGTCGCGCATACCGTGCGTCTTTCGGAGATCGCGCCGAGCCCGCGCAGCACTTTCGGCCCTGTTATCGTGCCGCCCGGCGAGTATCTGATGCTCGGCGACAATCGCGACGACAGCGCCGATTCGCGCTACTTCGGCTTCTTCCCGCGCAGCGAAGTGATGGGGCGCACGCGCCGCGTCGCGTACTCGCTCGATCCCGATCGCGATTACCTGCCGCGTATGAATCGCTTCGGCGCGCTCCTCGATGCGCCGGCGCCGCTGGCGGCGCGTTGAGCGTCAGCGCTCGACACTGCGGACGTCGGCCAACGTGAACTCAGCCTCCGTCCGCGCGTGTCGCACTAGACACATTCAATGCCGCGACGGCAGCGCAAGCCGCCGCTCATACCGGTGCTGGACCCACTCGAGCACCTGGCACAGCACCCAATAGACGGCAGCCGCCGCAAGATAGAGCGGCAACGGCTGATACGTCGTCGCGATGATTTCCTGCGCGCTGCGCAGCAACTCGGTCACGGTGATGACGGACACAAGTGACGTGTCCTTGATCAAGCTGATCAGACTGTTCGACAGGCTCGGCACCGCGATACGCAAGGCTTGCGGACCGATCACGAAGCGCAGCGTCTGGCGACGCGACAAGCCTAGGCTATAAGCCGCGAGCCACTGCCCGCGATGGATGCCGTTGATCGCGCCGCGCATGCTCTCCGATAGATATGCGGCGACGTTCGCCGAGAGCGCGAGGACGCCGGCCGGCGTCGGGTCGAGCGAGATCCCGAGGCTCGGCAGACCGTAGTAAATGACGAAGATCTGCACGAGCAGCGGCGTGCCGCGCATCAGGCTCACGTAGACGCGCGCGATCCAATTGAGCGGCTTGCTGTGGCTGATGCCCATCAGCGCGAGCATGACGGCCGCGACGAGCCCGAAGATCATCGACAGCACCGCGAACTTGACGGTCAGGACGGCACCTTGCGCGAGCACCGGCATCGATTGGACGAGCAGGGAAGTGGTGGACATGTTTTACGAATTTCTAACGCGCCGAAGAATCGAATGAAACGAATCTAGCGCACATCATAAACCGACGGCGAATAAACAGCCCCCCACGCTCCCCCCGACGGGGCGGTCAGTGCGCTTGGGGCGGCCCGACGCGCACCGACAAAGCGAAGGGCGGCATCGCAACGATGCCGCCCTTCGCTGCCTGTGGCCCAGGCGGGCTGAAGACGATGCTCCGGCTTACTTCGTGATCGGCTTCGTCACGTCGATGCCGAACCACTTGTCGGAGATCTTCGAGAACGTGCCGTCCGCTTCGAGCTGGGTCATTGCGTCGTCGATCGCCTTCGCGAACTTCGGATTGCCCTTTTTGAACGGAATCGCCGACGGGTTGCCCGCGCCGACCGTCGCGCCCGTGCGCAGCGGCAACTGCGAATTCTTCAACAGATACGCGAGCATCAAGCGGTCGTTGAGCGCGGCGTCGATGCGGCCGGCCGCGAGGTCGCGCAGATATTCGGGCGCGCCAGGATAGGTCACGACGTCGATGCCCGGCACCGACTTCGCCATGTCCATGTAGTTCGTGCCGAGACCGACGCCGAGCTTATGGCCCTTCAGGTCGTCGAGCGAGTTGAACTGGCGCGTGTCGTCCTTGCGCTGAATCAGCTGCGCGGCCGAGTATGTGTAGGCGGGCGAGAAGTCGAGCGTCTGCTTGCGCGCGTCGGTGACACCCACCTGGTTCACGATCACGTCGAACTTGCCTGCCTGGAGACCCGCAATGATGCCGCTCCATTCTGTCGTGATGAACTCGGGCTTCACGCCGAGCTTCGCGGCGACTGCCTTGGCGATGTCCACGTCGTAGCCGACCAGCTCACCGTTTGCCGCTTTCGAGTCGAACGGCGGGAACGTGCCTTCGAGGCCGATGCGCAGCGTGCCGCGCTGCTTGACCTGATCGAGCAGGTCATCCGCATGCGCGGTGACGGCGGTGAAGGTGGCGCCGACCAGGCCGGCGACGAAGAGCTTTTTCAGCAGACCGAGTTTCATCGTGTTCCTTTCCTTGCCCGCTTCGGGCGTTGTTGTGGGCGCAATGATAGCGAAAGAGCAATCGCTCTATAAATATCGTTTGTTTATTTCTATATTACGCGGAACGACTACGGGCGGCGGCTTCCGCGCATTCGGCGATCAGCGCCGGACCGCGGTAGATAAAGCCGGTATAGAGCTGCACCAGCGACGCGCCCGCCGCGAGTTTCGCACGCGCGTCGGCGCCGGAGAAGATGCCGCCAACCCCAATGATCGGCACGGTATCGCCGACTTCGGCTTTCAGTTTGCGGATCACTTCGTTCGACGCGTCGAACACGGGCTTGCCCGACAGGCCACCGGCTTCATCCGCGTGCTGCAGCCCGGCGACGGCGGTGCGCGAGAGCGTCGTGTTGGTCGCGATCACACCTTCGAACTGATGGCGCAACAGCGTGTCGGCGATTGACTTGATCTGCTCGTCGTCGAGATCGGGGGCGATCT
>DATGHJ010000471.1:0-4816 GCA_035308085.1 Trinickia sp.
ATGGGCTCGCCTTCAATCTCAGGCAATGTGGGGCGTGGCCAAATCGATGGCTTCGATTTATTTCGTCTCGGCGCAATTCGGTGCCGCGTGCGATAGGGCGGCCCGGCGAGCGAAAACGGTTTCCCACGGTTGCGCTTGGGAGGCCGGTCCTAACAGGGTTGAGTGCCTCCGGGCGAGGCCGTCCGCCGAGGACGCGCTTTTGGTTACTTTTGGCAAGACAAAAGTGACCCCGGTCCCGGGGAGGGACGGACTATACGAACCGACGTGAAAACAAGTTCAACGAAACCCCAAGGTCGAGGGACGAACTATACGGACCACCGTGAAATCAAGTTCAACGAAACCCCAACCCCGCCGCCACCCTTCCTATCGCATCGATCCCGAGATCGAACATCCGCGAGAAGAACGGAATCATATTCGGGATCATCAACTGCACGAGCAGCATCCCGACGAGCATCGTCACCGGAAAGCCGATCTGAAAGACACCGATCTGCGGCGCGGCGCGATTCAAAATCCCTAGCGCTAAGTTGGCGATCAAGAGCGCCGCCACCACCGGCAGCGCAAGCAGCAACCCCGCCGAGAACAACATCCCGCCCCACTCGACGAGCGTTCGCCATCCCGGCGCGCCAAGTATGTTGGCCGAGATCGGCACCGACTGGAACGTCGCCACGAGCGCCGCGATCATCTGCAAGTGTCCGTCGAAGGCGAGGAAGGCCAGCATCGCAATCGTGTTCAGGAACATGGAGAGCACGTCGCTCGCGTTGCTCGAACCGACTTCGAAGAACGTCGCGAACCCGAGCCCCATCTGCATCCCGATGATGCCGCCCGTCGTCTCGACCGCGCCGAACACGACCTGCATCGTCAAGCCGAGCGCCGCGCCGATCAGGAACTGGTTCACGATGATCCAGATGCCCGCCGCAGAAAACACCGTGGGCTGCGGCAGCGGTCCGATCGTCGGCGCAACGATGATCGTGATGAACGCGGCCAGCCCGATCTTCACGCGCACCGGCACCGACGCGTGGCCGACCAGCGGCGCCGTCGCCACCAGCGCGAGGATGCGCACGAACGGCCACATGAACGCGGTGAGCCACGTGTTCAGCTGCGCATAGGTGACGGAGAACATCGCGGCGCGCGGGAAAGAAGATGGGCGAGTAAAAGAACGCGGGGCGCGCGCGTCAGCCCGCGAGCTGCGGCACGCTCGTGAGGATGTGGCGCAGATAGTCGAGCATCATCGTCAGCATCCACGGGCCCGCGATCACAAGCGTCACCGCGACGGCCAGCAGCTTCGGGATGAACGACAGCGTCGTCTCGTTGATCTGCGTGGCCGCCTGGAACAAGCTCACGACGAGACCCACCACGAGCGCCACCAGCAACAGCGGCGCGGCAAGGAAAAGCGCGATCATCATCGCCTGGTGCGCGAGCGTCATTACGGATTCGGGCGTCATGATTCAAGCCTGCTTCAAAGTGAGATCCGACCAAGCGGTTCAGGCGCGGCGCTCGAAAGCGCAGCAATTCAGGTAAAGCTCTGCGCAAGCGAGCCGATCAGCAACTGCCATCCGTCGACGAGCACGAACAGCATCAGCTTGAACGGCAGCGAGATCGTCACGGGCGACACCATCATCATCCCCATCGACATCAGCACGCTCGCGATCACCATGTCGATGATCAGAAACGGAATGAAGATCGTGAAGCCGATCTGAAAACCGGTCTTGAGCTCGCTTGTCACGAACGACGGCACGAGCAGCGACAGCGGCACGTCGTCGGGCCCCTGCATCGGCGCCGCATGCGAGATCTTCGCGAACAGCGCAAGGTCGGACTCGCGCGTCTGGCGCAGCATGAAGGTCTTGAACGGCGCCACGCCGCGCGCGAAAGCCGTATCCATCGGCAGCGTGCCTTCGGAGAACGGCTTGTAGCCGTCGTTGTACGCCTTGTCGAGCACGGGCGACATCACGAACAGCGTCAAGAACATCGCAAGGCCGACAAGCACCTGGTTCGGCGGCGTCGTCGAGAGCCCGAGCGCCTGGCGCAAGAGCGACAGCACGATGATGATGCGCGTGAAGCTAGTCATCATCAGCACCATCGCCGGCAGGAACGACAGCATCGTGAGCAGCAGCATCGTCTGCACGCTCAGCGAATAGGTCGTGCCGCCGTTCGGTCCCGGGCTCGTGTTGAAGGCGGGCAGGCCCGCGGTCTGCGCGAACGAGAGCGTCGGCAGCGCGCAGAGCAGCGCGGGAAGCAGCACGGGCAGCGCGGCCTTCGTCACTTGCAGGATGCGTTGCGGCAGCGAAGCGGCGCGCGCTCGCGCCGGCGCGCCTCGTGTGAGGGTACGGCTTGACGGCATTTACTTGTCTCCGCTCTCGCGGCGCTGAAAACGTTTGCTCGCTTCGCTCTTCAACGCGGTGCGAAAGCGTTGTCCGAAGGTGCCTGTGAGCGCGGTGTCGGCGTCGTACGAGCCGGAACCCGAGCCGGGCATGCCGCCGGCGCTCGAACCCGCCACGCCTTCGGCGCTTGCCAAGCCGGCCGGCATCGTGTGCAGCAGACGCACGTTGCCGGGCGCGGCGCCCAGCACGAGCCACGTGCCGCCGATCTCGACGACGGCCACGCGCTCCTTGCCGCCGAGCGAGGTGCCCGCGACAACCTTGACGAGCCCGCCGCGGCTCGACGGCTGCAAGCCGAAGCGGCGCGCGAGCCACGCGCAGGCAAACACGAGGCCGATCACGATGACCAGTCCGACGACCGTTTGCAGCACGGCGCCGACGCCCAGCGACGGCACCGCGGTGCCCGCGCCGACGTTGGACGCGAGCTTCGTTGCGTTGTTGACGGCGTTCATGTCGGCGGCGAGCGCTGCGCGCGGGGCCAGCGACGTCGCCGCTGCCAACCACGCCGGTGATGCCCATCCGCCCAGACGCTGGCCAAGCGAAAGCCGCTGGCCACGGTCAAGCGCGAGTCTCATCGATTGAGCTTCCGGATGCGCTCGGACGGCGTGATGATGTCGGTCAGGCGAATGCCGAACTTGTCGTTGACTACGACGACTTCGCCCTGCGCGATGAGGCAGCCGTTCACGAGCACGTCCATCGGTTCGCCGGCGAGGCCGTCGAGCTCGACGACCGAACCTTGCGCGAGTTGCAGCAGGTTGCGGATCGCGATCTTGGTGCGGCCGAGCTCCACGGTCATCTGGACCGGGATGTCGAGGATCATGTCGATGTCGTTGCGCGTCGAAGCGGGCTCGACCTTCGACAGCGGCTGGAACACGCCGGCCGCAGCCGGGTTCACGTCGCTGTTGTGGTTCTGCTCGGCAAGCGCGCTCGCCCAATCGTCCATTCCCGAATCCTCTGTTGTGGCCGCATCGGCCGCTTCGACCATTTCGCTCGCCATGGCCGCCGCCATTTGCGCATCGACATCCGACTTGCCGGACTCCGGCGTCGCGTTCAGCTCAGTCATATCCACCATCCTTCATCGATTCGCTGGCGCTGATCATCTTCTGGACCCGCAGCGCGTATTGACCATTGAAAATGCCGTAGCCGCATTCCATCACCGGCACGCCGTCGACCTTCGCGGTGATGTGCTCGGGGATGTCGATCGGCAGCACGTCGTTGACTCTCATGTTGAGAATCTTTTCGAACGTCACGGGGATTTCCGCGAGGTTCGCCGTCAGCTCCACTTCGGCGGCCTGCACCTGCTGCGACAGCACGCGCACCCAGCGGCGGTCGACTTCGAGCGCCTCGCCCTGGATCGGCGAGGAAAGGATGTCGCGGATCGGCTCGATCATCGAGTAGGGCATGCAGATGTGCAGCGTGCCGCCCGTCGGCCCGAACTCGATCGAGAACTGCGTGACGATCACGATTTCGTTCGGCGTCGCGACGTTCGCGAATTGCGTGTGCATCTCCGAGCGCACGAATTCGAACTGCAGCGGACGCACGCTCTTCCACGACGTCTGGTAGTGCTCGAACACGAGGTTGAGCAGCTTGCTGATGATGCGCTGCTCGGTCTGCGTGAAGTCGCGGCCTTCGACGCGCGTGTGAAACCGTCCGTCGCCGCCGAACAGGTTGTCGACGACGAAGAACACGAGGTTCGGGTCGAACACGAACAGCGACGTGCCACGCAGCGGCTTCACGTGCACGAGGTTCAGGTTCGTCGGGATCGGCAGGTTGCGCGTGAACTCGCTGTACTTCTGGACCTTCACGGGGCCGACGGAAATTTCCGCCGTGCGCCGCATGAAGTTGAAGATGCCGACGCGCAACAGGCGCGCGAAGCGGTCGTTGATGATTTCGAGGCCGGGCATCCGGCCTCGAACGATCCGCTCTTGCGTGGCGATGTTGTACGGGCGCACGCCCGAGCGGTTGCTCTCGTCGGCAACCGAGTCGGTCTCGCCGGTTACGCCTTTCAGGAGGGCATCGACCTCCTCCTGGGACATGAACTCTTCGTGGCCCATTTCCTAATTCTCGCTAGTGCGTCGTGGCTATCGGATAACGGATTGAAGCGGCGCCGGGTTGATGCGGGGCCGCTTCACTGGACTACGAATTCGGTGAACAGCACTTCTTGAACGTGCGCCGGCTCGCCGCCCGCATCGGTCGGCTTCTCGACGAGCGCCTTCAGTTCGTTTGCGAGCGCGTGCTTGCCGTCGAGCGTCGCGAGGTCGTCGGGCTTCTTGTTCGAGAGCGCGAGCAGGATGCGGCTGCGGATCTCCGGCATGTGCTGCGTGAGTTGCTCCTGGACCTTCGGGTCGGTGAGCTTCAGCGACAGGCCGACGCGCAGGTAATGCATGTTGCCGTCGTCGGACTGGAGGTTCACCGTCATCGGTTCGAGCGCGAAGAAGATC
>DATGHJ010000472.1:0-5438 GCA_035308085.1 Trinickia sp.
ATCCGGATGAGCCTTGGCCCAGTCCCCGTTGGCGATGCACACGTTGTAGCTCGATGCTTCCCGCGGCAGATCGCCGTCGGTCTTGATCGCCTTGCCGCCGGCCGCGCGCAGCGCGCTGAATACCGGGTCCCAGACGATCGCCGCGTCGATCGCGCCGGTCACCCAGGAGGTGCGCATCTGCGGCGGCGCCATGTTGATTTGCGTCACCGAGTCATACGGCACGTGCGCCTCGGCGAGAAAAGTGGCCAGTTCGAAGGAAGCCTGCGAGCCGGCAACGATCGCAATCTTCTTGCCTTTCAGTTCGGCAACGTCTTTGACTCCGCTCTCCGGCTTGACCACGATGCCGGCCGCATTCGTGTAGCGTTCCTGGTTGTACACGATGGTCATCGGCAGGCCCTGCGCGATGGCGGTGACGAGCGGCGGAACGCCGAGCCCGCACATGAACGTGAGGCTGTTGGAAGCCAGCGCGCTCATCGCCGCCGGGCCCGAGCTGAACAGCTTGTACTGGACGTCGGCGTTCATGTGCTTCTCGAACATATGCTCCGCCATCGACACCATGTAAGGATCGGCGCCGTTGTCCTCGTAGCCGATGATGACTTCAGGCTTGCTCTGGGCGTAGACCATGCCAGAGGTGACACAGCCGGCGGCGAGCAGCACTGCGGTCGCGGCTTGAATCCATTTGGTTCCGTTCATTTTTGTCTCCTCCGATCATTCGATCAGTTGTGGCTGCGCCAAGGCACGATCAGGCTTTCGAACTTGCGAATCACCAACTCCATGCCATACCCGATCAGCCCGATGATCACGATGCCCACGATCACGATGCTGACCTGCAGGGCTTGTCCCGCGAACTGCACGAGCCAGCCCAGCCCGCTGCTCGCGGCAATCAGCTCCGCTGCGACCAGACACGTCCACGCGACGCCGATACCCACGCGCATCGCGGTAAAGATTTCAGGCAACGCCGAAGGCAGCACGACCTTGCGGAAAATTTGCGCATTGCTCGCACCGAGCGTGCGGGCCACCGAGATGCGCAGCGCCGGCGTGCTCTTCACCCCCGACATGGTGCCGATGATGATGACGGGGATCGTGCCGACCAGGATCAGTATGGCTTTGGGCAATTCCCCGATGCCGAACCACACCACCAGAAGCGGGATGTAGGCGAGCGGCGGAACCGGACGGACGAACTGCAAGAACGGGTCGATGATGTCGAACACGAACTTGTTGCGCGACATCATGAGCCCGATTGGAACCCCGATCACGACCGCGCCGACGAAACCGATGATGATGCGCACGCAGCTAATGAGGATGTCGCTGCCGAGCGTCTGTCCGCCGTATCCGTTGCGCAGAATATCGATGAGAGCCTGCCACACCGCCACGGGCGAAGGCAGCGCGAACGCAGGGAAGACACCCGCCATCGACACGGCCTGCCAGATCACGACCGATGCCACCAGCACGGCGGCGGTCAGCCAGTACGAACTCGACCCGAAGCGAACGCGGCGAAGCTTGATCGCCTGCTCATCGGATGACGCAATGGGGTGCTTGATCTTTCCGTGTCCGATGGCTCGCATCACCGCCTCCTCAAACTGGTCCGCAATAAGTAGACCTCATCACCATGGCTTCTGGCTTCAAGTATAGACAGCGCAGTCAGCGACGGACTTCGGCCCCGCACGTGGCGCGCACTTGCAAGCCCGCCCGTTGAATCCAGCATCGTCAATCCATAAAGGAGCGGGTAGTACCAGGTAATAGGTTCCGATGGAGCCAGTCTGATGAGGGATTTCCCTGGGTCGTGCCGGCCGATGTGTCGTGCGGGCCGTCGCGCGAGCCACGCGCTTGCCCGCTGGCCCAAGCGAAACTTCCGAACTGGCGCTACTCACCGGGACGCGCCCCCCCTAACGTGTCGATACGAGATGCCGCATTGCGCGCTGGTGCGATGCGGCCGCCGCCATCCCCTATGGAGACACGTATGACAGACACGCCCCTCGCCTCTTCCGCTGTCACGGCCGACACGCTCGCCGCGTTTTCCGATGCCTTCAACCGGCATGACGCAGACGCGCTGATGGGCTTCATGACCGAGGACTGCGTGTTCGACGCGGCCGCCGGCCCCGACGTTTTCGGCACGCGCTTCGTTGGACGGGAAGCGGTGCGCGCCGCATTCGAAGCCGTGTTCAAGACCTTTCCCGATGCGCACTGGGGTCACGGCCGCCACTACGTCGCAGGTGTTCGCGGCGTGTCCGAGTGGGTGTTTACCGGCACGCACGCGGACGGCTGGCGAATCGAAGCCGAAGGCTGCGACCTGTTCGAGTTCCGCGAAGGGCTGATTGCCGTCAAGCGCGCGTTCCGCAAAGAGCGGCCGAAGCAGCCGGCCTGACGGCGCACGCATTTGGAACAAATCATTTCATTTCATTCCAGATTCCTGAACGGCACGCGGAATCGGTTGACCTGATTTCGGCAGTGAATAGCATCAGAAACGAGACATCCCATCAGATGACGAACGGAGACACCGCATGAACGACCAAACCACTCCCCAGCGCGCGCCCGTCAGCGGTGCGCAGGACATGACGCCGTCCGAAGCCTTCGTCGAGACACTCGTCGCCAATGGCGTGACCGAGATGTTCGGCATCATGGGCTCCGCGTTCATGGATGCCATGGACATCTTCGCGCCCGCCGGCATCCGCCTCATCCCGGTCGTCCACGAACAGGGCGCGGGCCATATGGCCGACGGCTATGCGCGCGTGTCGGGCCGCCATGGCGTCGTGATCGGCCAGAACGGCCCCGGCATCAGCAACTGCGTCACCGCGATCGCGGCCGCCTACTGGGCCCACAGCCCGGTCGTGCTCGTCACGCCCGAGGCCGGCACGATGGGCATTGGCCTCGGCGGCTTCCAGGAAGCGAACCAGCTGCCGATGTTCCAGGAATTCACGAAGTACCAAGGCCACGTCACGCACCCTGCGCGAATGGCCGAATACACCGCGCGCTGCTTCGACCGCGCGCAGGCCGAGATGGGGCCGACCCAGCTCAACATTCCGCGCGACTACTTCTACGGCAAGATCAAGGCCGAGATTCCACAACCCCGCAAGCTCGATCGCGGCCCCGGCGGCGACCAGAGCCTGAACGAAGCAGCCGAACTGATCGCACAAGCGAAATTCCCCGTGATCATCTCGGGCGGCGGCGTGGTAATGGCCGATGCACTCGATGAATGCAAGGTGCTCGCCGAACGCCTCGGCGCACCGGTCGTCAACAGCTACCTGCACAACGACTCGTTCCCGGCGAACCACCCGCTGTGGTGCGGCCCGCTCGGTTATCAGGGGTCGAAGGCCGCCATGAAGCTGCTGTCGCGCGCCGACGTCGTGATCGCGCTCGGCTCGCGGCTCGGGCCGTTCGGCACGCTGCCGCAGCATGGGCTCGACTACTGGCCGAAGGAGGCGAAGATCATCCAGATCGATGCCGATCACAAGATGCTCGGTCTCGTGAAGAAGATCTCGGTCGGCATCTGCGGCGACGCGAAGGCTGCCGCGGTCGCGCTCACGCAGCGCCTCGCGAACCGAACGCTCGCGAGCGACGCGACCCGCGACGAACGCGCGCGCCAGATCGCGTCCGAGAAGGCCGCGTGGGAGAAGGAGCTCGACGAGTGGACGCATGAGCGCGACCCGTACAGCCTCGACATGATCGAAGAGCAGTCGCACGAGCGCACGTTCAGCGGCGGCAGCTATCTGCATCCGCGCCAGGTGCTGCGCGAGCTCGAGAAGGCGATGCCGGAGGACGTGATGGTGTCGACCGACATCGGCAACATCAACTCGGTCGCGAACAGCTACCTGCGCTTCAACAAGCCGCGCAGCTTCTTCGCGGCCATGAGCTGGGGCAACTGCGGCTACGCGTTCCCGACGATCATCGGCGCGAAGGTCGCCGCGCCTCACCGCCCGGCGGTCTCGTACGCGGGCGACGGCGCGTGGGGCATGAGCCTGATGGAGACGATGACCTGCGTGCGCCACAACATCCCGGTGACGGCCGTCGTGTTCCATAACCGCCAGTGGGGCGCGGAGAAGAAGAACCAGGTCGACTTCTACAACCGCCGCTTCGTCGCGGGCGAGCTCGACAACCAGAGCTTCGCGGCGATCGCGAAGGCGATGGGCGCGGAAGCCATCGTCGTCGACCATCTCGAGGACGTCGGCCCCGCCTTGAAGAAGGCGATCGATCTGCAGATGAATCAGGGCAAGACGACGATCATCGAGATCATGTGCACGCGCGAGCTCGGCGATCCGTTCCGCCGCGACGCGCTGTCGAAGCCGGTTCGCTTGCTCGACAAGTACAGGGATTACGTCTGACGCGGCGCCGGAGGCGGCGTCGCCGCCGTCTCCGGCCGTTTTTGCATCCGGCGTCTCCACCTGGCCAGCCATGAAAGCCCTGAACCGCATCATCGAAACCGCGCGCTCGTCGCCGATGCGCATCGCACTGTGCGAAGGCGACGACCCGCGCATGCTGAAAGCCGCGCAACGCGCGACGCAGGAAGGTATCGCGCGCATCGTGCTGGTCGGCGATGCGTCGTCGATACACACCGTCGCGGCGCGCGAAGGCATCGACCTCGCCGGTATGGAGCTGATCGACCCGGCCACATCCGCGCAGCGCGAGGCATACGCCGACACGCTCCACGCGCTGCGCGCGAAAAAGGGCATGACGCCCGACGCCGCGCGCGACGCGGTGCGACAGCCGCTGACCTACGCGAACCTGATGGTGCGTCTGGGCGATGCGGATGGTTCCGTCGCGGGCTGCGTGCATACGTCGGCCGACGTCGTGCGCACCGCGATCCAGATCATCGGCATCGACCCGTCGTTCAAGCTCGTGTCGAGCTTCTTCCTGATGATGCTCTGCGAGCCGTTCCATACGATGAAAGGCGGGCTGATCTTTTCCGACTGCGCGCTCGTCGTCGACCCGGACGCTGCGCAATTGTCGGAGATCGCGCTGGCCGCCGCCGACAGTGCGCGCGCGCTGTTGATGGAGGAGCCGAGGGTCGCGATGCTGTCGTTCTCGACGAGCGGCAGCGCCCATCATGCGGCCGTCGACAAGGTCGTCGAGGCCACGCATCGGGTCGAGGCGCGGCGGCCCGAGCTCGCGATCGACGGCGACGTGCAGCTCGACGCCGCGATCGTCGCCGAGATCGCGGAGCGCAAGATCGAGCACTCGCATGTGCACGGCCACGCCAACGTGCTCGTGTTCCCCGATCTCGACGCCGGCAACATCGGCTACAAACTCGCGGAGCGCATCGGCCGCGCCAAGGCGATCGGCCCGCTGCTGCAGGGGCTCGCGAAGCCCGCGAACGATCTGTCGCGCGGCTGCAGCGCCGAGGACATCTATTACGTGATCGCCGTGACGGCGGTGCAGGCGCAGGCTGCCGCCGAGGCACGCCTGCAGCGCCAACGGTCGCCTAAAGCTTGACGGATTGGGAG
>DATGHJ010000473.1:0-9202 GCA_035308085.1 Trinickia sp.
CCGCCCACGACATGTTTTCGCGCGCCATCAACGCCGACGATGCCGCCGGCCCGTAGGTGCCCGCCGTATAGTTGCGCGGCCGGTCAGCCAGCTCCTTCCAGCCATCGATAATCGGCTCGACCCACGCCCACGCGGCTTCGACCTCGTCGCGGCGCATGAAGTGAGTCAGGCGCCCGCGGATCACGTCGATCAGCAAGCGCTCGTAGGCTTCCGCACGACGTCCGGTCATGGCCTGCTGGAGATCGAGATTCAGGTTGACCGGCAGCATGTGCATGCCGCTGCCCGGCTCTTTGGCGAGCATCTGCAACTGGATCGACTCCTCCGGCTGCAGCTGGATCACGAGACGGTTGCCATAGTTGCGCGGACCGGACGGGAAAATCGAAAACGGCATATCCGCGAACTCGATGACGATCTCGGAGCGCCGCTTCGGCAAACGCTTACCGGTGCGCAGGAAAAACGGCACGTTGGCCCAGCGCCAATTGTTGATATGCGCCCGCAGCGCGACGAACGTTTCCGTGCCGCTGCCGGCCGGCACGTTGGCTTCTTCCAGATAGCCCTTCACCGGCTCGCCGTCGACCGCGCCCGCCGTGTATTGCGCGCGCACGGTATCACGCGCGATGTCGGCCACCGACATGCGTCGCAGCGAGCGCAGCACTTTCAGCTTTTCGTCGCGCACGGCATCCGGATCGAGCGACACCGGCGGCTCCATCGCCACGATGCACAAGAGCTGCAGCAAGTGGTTCTGGACCATGTCGCGCAACGCGCCCGTCTGGTCGTAGAAACCCGCGCGACTGCCCACGCCGACGGTCTCGGCCACCGTGATCTGCACGCTCTTGATATACGGCGCCTGCCAGAGCGGACCGAAAATCGCGTTGCCGAAGCGCAGCACCATCAGGTTCTGCACGGTTTCTTTGCCGAGGTAGTGGTCGATCCGGTAGATCTGCGATTCGCTGAAATGACGCCCGACCGCCGCGTTGATCGCCTGCGCCGACTTGAAATCGTGGCCGAGCGGCTTTTCGAGAACGACGCGCGCCTTGTCATCGCACAGGCCGCAGGCCGAGAGGTTGTCGCAGATCGTCGTGAAGAGCTCGGGCGAGGTCGCGAGATAGAACACGCGCTGGGCGCCGCGGCGGGCCGTCGCGCAAAGGCGCGAGTAGTCGCCGGCGGCGCCGATGTCGATGCGCACGTACTCGAACAGTGCGAGGAATTTGTCCCAAGCTTGCGGATCGAGCGCATCTTTGTCGACGAACGGACGCGATTGCTCCTCCATGAAGGCAAGGTATTGCTCGCGCGTCCAATCCTTGCGGCCGACGGCGATGATCCGCGTCTCCGGCGGCAGATTGCAGTGCAGGTGCGCCATATAGAGCGCCGGCAACAGCTTGCGCGCGGACAAATCCCCGCCTCCGCCGAAGATGATCATGTCGAGAGGAAGGTCGGGAGCAGTGGAAGGAGCCTGGGTCATGATGGACGTGCGGTTCAGAGAAGTTGGACGAGCGATTTCCTCAAAGCGCCTATGGTGCATGTTTGCCGGACTTTTTGCACGAAACGGTGAGACCAGCCCGGCCTTTTTTTGCGCCTGTGCGCGATCCGAACTCGTTACTGTGCCCCGCTCCTGTGTCAATCCGCCGAACGCAAGCGTTCGCCTGCCGGACACACCGCCGATCCGGCCGCAAAAATCCTAAAATAATTTATTGACCGACCGGTCGGTTGATTTATACTCCAGCAACGACAACTTCGGACGAGAGCGTTCCCTATGTATACGCAATCCCTCGACATCCCCGGCAACGTCGCGCCGCTCGACGCCGCCGCCGATTCGCCCGAACTGCAAGCCCGCTTCGACGCCGTGATGGAAGCCGACGGAAAAATCGAACCGCAGGACTGGATGCCCGACGCGTACCGCAAGACCCTCGTGCGCCAGATCTCGCAGCACGCGCATTCGGAGATCGTCGGCATGCTGCCTGAGGGCAACTGGATCACCCGCGCGCCGAGCCTGAAGCGCAAGGCGATTCTGCTCGCGAAGGTGCAGGATGAAGCGGGTCACGGTCTCTATTTGTATAGCGCGGCCGAAACGCTCGGCGTCTCGCGCGATCAACTGATCGACGCGTTGCACTCAGGCAAGGCCAAGTATTCGAGCATCTTCAACTATCCGACACCGACCTGGGCAGACGTCGGCGTGATCGGCTGGCTCGTCGACGGCGCCGCGATCATGAACCAGATTCCGCTGTGCCGCTGCACGTACGGCCCCTATGCGCGCGCGATGATCCGCGTCTGCAAGGAGGAATCGTTCCACCAGCGCCAAGGCTTCGACGCCCTGCTCGCGATGATGAGCGGCACCGACGCTCAGCGCGAATTGGTGCAGCAAGCGGTGGACCGCTGGTGGTGGCCGGTGCTGATGATGTTCGGGCCGAGCGACAAGGATTCGGTCCATAGCAACCAGTCGGCGAAATGGGGCATCAAGCGCATCACGAACGACGACCTGCGGCAGAAGTTCGTCGATGCGACGGTCGAGCAGGCGAAGGTGCTCGGCGTCACACTGCCGGACCCGGATCTCAAATGGGACGAAGCGCGCGGCCATTACGACTACGGCACGATCGACTGGGAAGAATTCTGGCGCGTCGTGAACGGTGAGGGCCCGTGCAACAAGGAGCGCCTTGCCACGCGCGTGAAGGCACACGAAAACGGCGCCTGGGTCCGCGAAGCGGCCCTCGCGCACGCGGAAAAGCAGCGCCGCCGTGCGCATCAAGAAGCCGCTTAAATCAGGATCAGGAGATATTCGATGAACAAGGAATGGCCGATTTGGGAAGTGTTCGTGCGCAGCAAGCAAGGGCTCGACCACAAGCATTGCGGAAGCCTGCATGCCGCCGACGCCTCGATGGCGCGGCGCATGGCGCGCGACGTCTACACGCGCCGCCAGGAAGGCGTGAGCATCTGGGTGGTGCCGTCGTCGGCGATCACGGCGTCCGATCCGAACGAGAAGGCCGAGCTGTTCGAGCCGGCCGGCGACAAGATCTACCGCCATCCGACGTTCTATACGCTGCCCGACGAAGTCAACCACATGTAAGCGCGCCATGAACACGACGCCCCAACATCTCTCATACGTGCTGCGCCTCGCGGACAACGCGCTGATCCTCGGACAGCGCAACGCCGAATGGTGCGGCCATGGCCCGGCTCTCGAAGAAGACATCGCTCTCACCAATATGAGCCTCGACCTGATTGGTCAGGCGCGCCTGTTGTACTCGCACGCGGCGGTGCTCGAGCTGGCGCTCACCGGCGCGAACAAGACCGAAGATCACTACGCGTACTGGCGCGCCGAACGCGAGTTCGCGAACTACACGTTCGCCGAGCTGCCGCACTACGGGCCGCTCGGCGGCACTGCGCGCGCGGAGAACGACTACGCGGTGACGATCGTGCGCAACTTCCTCTACGCGGCGCTGATGGCGCACGTGTGGACGGCGCTCGAAGCGTCGAGCGATGCGCAATTGGCCGCGATCGCGTCGAAGTCGATCAAGGAAACGCGCTACCACCTGCATCACGCGCGCGAATGGCTGATCCGTTTCGGCGACGGCACTGAAGAATCGCATCGCCGTGCGCAAGCAGCGCTCGACTACCTGATGCCGTACACGCGCGAATTCTTCGCCACCGATGCGCTCGAGGAAGCAGTCGCCGCAGCGGGCATCGGCCCGAACCTCGCCGACTTTGAAGCGGCGTGGCTCGAAGACGTGCAGGCCGCGCTCGAGGAAGCGACCCTCGCGCTGCCGGAGCCGGTCAAGCACATCACGACCGGCAAGCACGGCGAGCATTCCGAGCACATGGGCTATCTGCTCGCGACGATGCAAAGCATTGCCCGCCAGCATCCCGGCGCGACTTGGTGATAAGCGGGCAGACGGCGCCCACGGCAAATGGAGTTTCAACGATGACATCGACCGCCACTCTCGCTTCTGACGCCGCGCTCGAGCTTGCCTGGTCCGTGCTCGAAGCGGTACCGGACCCCGAGATTCCGGTCGTCTCGATTCGCGAGCTGGGCATCTTGCGCAACGTCAGCCGCGCCACGGACGGCGTGCTCGAAGTCGTGATCACGCCGACATACTCGGGCTGCCCGGCGATGTCGCAAATCGCCGAGGACGTCGCGCACGCGCTCGACGTCGCCGAGCTGGCGCCGTACCGGATCGAAACCGCGCTCGCCCCGGCGTGGACGACCGACTGGATGACGGACGAAGCCAAAGACAAGCTCCGCGCCTACGGCATCGCACCACCCACGGGTCAATGCGGCAGCGGCTCGAATCCCGCCGCCGAAAAAGTCGTCCGCTTCGCGCCGCGCCCGATGGCGGCGCCAGCCTGCCCGCGCTGCGGCTCCGCGCACACCGAGCGCCTCGCGCAATTCGGCTCGACCGCCTGCAAGGCGCTCTACCGCTGCCTCGATTGCCGAGAACCCTTCGACTACTTCAAACCCTACTGAATATGGCGACCCCGCAATTCCATCCGCTGCGCATCCGCGAGGTGCGCCCCGAAACCGCCGACGCGGTCTCAGTCTCGTTCGAAGTCCCCGTCGAGCTGCGCGAGCAATACCGCTTCACGCAAGGCCAGTTCGTCACGCTGAAGACTCACATCGACGGCGAGGAGATGCGCCGCTCGTATTCGATCTGCGTCGGCGTTACCGACTACGATCGCGACGGCGAACTGCGCGTCGGCATCAAGCGCGTGCGCGGCGGGCGCTTCTCGAACTTCGCGTTCGATACGCTCCAGCCCGGCCACACGATCGACGTGATGACGCCCGACGGCCGCTTCTTCACGCACCTGAACGCCGATCAGGGCAAGCAGTACGTCGCGTTTTCGGGCGGCTCGGGCATCACACCGGTGCTCGCGATCATCAAGACGACGCTCGAATTCGAGCCGCGCAGCACGTTCACGCTGATCTACGGCAACCGCAGCGTCGACTCGATCATGTTCGCTGAAGAACTCGAAGACCTGAAGAACCGCTTCATGAACCGCTTGGTGCTGTACCACGTGCTGTCCGATGATATGCAGGACGTCGAGTTGTTCAACGGCGTGCTCGATCAGGCGAAGTGCGCGGCATTCCTCGAAGAACTCATTCCCGCAGCCGCGATCGACGAAGCGTTCATCTGCGGCCCCGCGCCGATGATGGATGCGGCCGAATCCGCGCTCAAGGCCGCTGGCCTCGCGCAAGAGAAAATCCATGTCGAGCGCTTCGGCACCCCGCTGCCGCAGGCAGGCGCACCCGTCGTCGAAATCACGGAAAGCACGCCGGCCGCGGATCTCGAAATCGTCCTCGACGGCAAGCGGCGCAAGCTGCGCCTGCCGTATGAAGGCGTGAGCCTGCTCGACGTCGGCCTGCGGGCGGGGCTCGCGCTGCCATACGCCTGCAAGGGCGGCGTTTGCTGCACGTGCCGCGCGAAGGTAATCGAAGGCGAGGTGCGGATGGAGAAGAACTACACGCTTGAAGAGCAGGAGATTCGCGATGGCTTCGTGCTGACCTGCCAGTGCCATCCCATCAGCGACAAGGTCGTTGTGAGCTACGACGAACGCTGAGCGTCGCGAGCACACGCCGGCTTTCACATTCGCGCGATCGCTTAAACTAGGTGCCGCTCGCTGGCCGGACCAAAGCGTCCGGCCAGCGAGCGGCCTCTTTTATTCACCTGCTATTTCGATGAGCGCAATCCACGTCATCCCTGGCGACTCAGCCGCCGAAGCCTTGCGCATCGCGCTCCTGCACGCCGGACGAAGCGACGAAGTCGTCGTGCTGCGCGACGATCTCGCGATCGGCCCGCTGCGCGGCGCCGACGACACGCCCGACGTTCGCAAGGCATTCTGGGAACGCGTGTTCGACGACGATACGCGCATCAATTTCGCCCGCGAACTCGACGCCGAGGCCGCACGCATCGAACGGCTCGTCAGCACGGATGTGCCTGTCGTCATCTGGCACGCACAGAGCGCCGGCGACCAGTTGATGCTGCGTCGCGTCGCCTATCACCTGCGAAACGCGCCGCAAGCGATCAACGAAGTGCGTCTTTCGATCGACGATCTCGGCGCCGGCGCGCTGGCGACGGCGCGCTCCGACCGTGCGACCGCGGCCGGCATGTTCAGTCCTGAGATTCTCGGCGCGAAGCTCGCCGACGCCGCGCCGATCTCCGTGCTGCGCATCAGCCGTCTCGCGCTCGAGTGGCAGGAAGTCAAGCACGCAAATGCGGAAACCCGCCGCTGGCAGGACAACACGTTCAAAAGCGGCAGCTTCGCCGAACTCGACGCCATTCTCGTCGACCGAGCGAGCGCCACCTGGCAGACCGCCGCGCGCGTCGCCTCCGAACTGATGGTGGCGGACGTCGGTTTCTTCGTCAGCGACTCGGTCGCGCTCTGGCGCTGCCGCGAAGCCGCCGCAGCCGGACGCATCGAGCTGCGCGGCAAGTTGCCGAACGCGTCGAACTGGCGCACGCTGGAACTGCGAGCAGCCGACCACGCATGCCGCACCGCCGCCCCCCAATAACAACAACACAGCAACGATTCAGCGCCCTAAGTCATGGCCCGCACCCGAGCACCCGATCACGAATCCCAGCGCGAGCAAATCCTCGAACTCGCAGCGGCAAAATTTGCACAAACCAGCTACCCGAGCACGTCGATGGCGGATCTCGCCGCGGCGAGCGGCACGTCGAAGGCGCGCCTCTATCACTATTACGAGAGCAAGGAAGCGATCCTCTTCGACCTGCTGGACCGCTATACCAAGCGGCTGATGCTGATCATCGCCGAGGTCGAGGGCTCGAGCCAGCGGCGCGGGCTATCCGAGCACGAGACCTTCGCCGAGCTCGTGCGGGCGTTTCTCGACGAATACGAGACTTCGCACAGCCGCCACGTTGCGCTCTTGAACGACGTCAAGTACCTCATCGATGCCCAACGCGAAATCATTCTCGACCGCCAGCGCGACATCGTCGCCGCGTTTGCGCGCCAGCTCGCGCGCGCTTACCCGGAGCGCGTCACTAAAGAAAACCAGACGGCGCTGACCATGATGGTGTTCGGGATGATCAACTGGACCTTCACCTGGCTCAAGCCCGGCGGTCGGATGGGATACAGCGAGTTCGCCGATCAAGTCGTCAGCGTGCTCGACAGCGGTTTGAACGCCCACGCGTAACCTTGCATTGCAGCATGGCCGGGACAGCGCCTAGCCGTCTCAGTCGTGCGTGGTGCGATTACGCAACACAATCTGTATATCCTTAAATAACAATGACTTATCTATAATTCTCGGCAGAATTAGAAGCCGCTCTCGGCCGAATATAAGGGTTTTCCCCAGTCTCCCGTATGCATTTCCGCTAAAATGCGTTTTGCGTTGCACAAAAGCAGCGCCTGACGAAAAGGAGAACCCAGGATGAAACTGCACCGAAACCGCGCCGCCGAGCCGATCGAGACTTCCGATCGCCCGTTGACAGCCGCTGTTCGCGCGTCGGCGCTTGTCCGGGAACTGACTTCCCATGACCGCGAACGGCTGCTCCGGCACTTCCTAGCGCTCGAGCAGGACGACCGCCTTCTGCGCTTCGGTCAAATGGTGCCTGATCGCGTGATTCAAAACTACGTCCGCACGATCGACTTCTCTCGCGATACCGTCTTTGGCGTATTCGACAACGACCTGGAACTCGTGGGCGTCGGGCATCTCGCCTACCTGCCCGCGGATGGCGACAAGCGCACGGCGGAATTCGGCGTCTCGGTGCTGGAGAGCTCGCGCGGCACCGGCATTGGCACGAAGCTCTTCGAGCGGGCCGCGATCCGCAGCCGCAATACGCACGTCAGCCAGCTCTATGTGCACTGCCTGTCGCGCAACTCGACGATGATGCACATCGCGAAGAAAGCCGGCATGAAGATCGAATACGCATACGGCGAAGCCGATGCCTATCTGACGCTGCCGCCCGCCGACCAAACCAGCATCATCGCGGAAATGCTGCAGGAGCAAGCCGCGGTGTTCGACTACGCGATCAAGCGCCAAGTGCGCCGCACGACGCAGCTCATCGAATCGATGGTGCCATCGGATATCGCCGTGTAATCGGCGTTTCTCGATACCCCCAGACGCGGGCGGCTTCGGCCGCCCGTTTTCGTTGCGGCGGCCCGCTCACAGAATCGGCAGCGCCGTCGTCTCCTTGATGCGCTCGAGCGAAAAGCTCGTCTTCACGTCGATCACCGATGGATGGTGCAGCAACTGGTCCTGCACGAAGCGCGAGAAGTGAGCCATATCCTCGACCTGTACGCGCAGCAGATAATCCATGTCGCCCGTCATCGCATGGCAGGCGACGACCTCCGGCCAGGTCTGCACCGACGCCTTGAACAGTTCCGCGTGCGTCGCGCCCGCGCGCATCGACGCTTCGCCGCGCTTCCCGGACAAGCTATCCGCGGGGCTGCCGCGCTTTTCGAGCCGCACGTTCACGTACGCGAGCAGGTCGAGCCCGAGCTTCTGCGCGTCGAGCAGTGCGACGTAGCCGCGAATGACCCCGCTCTCCTCGAGCCGCCGGATGCGCCGCAGGCATGGGCTCGGCGACAAGTTCACCCGGTCGGCGATGTCCTGATTCGACAGGCGCCCATTCTCCTGAAGAACCGCAAGAATTCGCCTGTCGACGGCGTCGAGTTCGATGGTAGCCATTTTCCGTCCTGAATCCCTCTAGTGGAGGCAGTAAATTGCGCCATCGTAGTCATGGTCGATTAAGTTCGCAAGTTTCCGCCGCCCTCGCCGCTCTACACTTGCGTCTATTCAATACGGCTCACGCCGAGCCCTTACTTTGTATGGGACCCGAGCAAGCGCTCAAGCACTAACTCGGGTCGACAAGGAGACGCAGATGCAGGTCCAACCCTGGGAAAACCCCGTCGGCACCGACGGTTTCGAATTCATCGAATACACCGCGCCGGACCCGAAGGCGCTCGGCAAATTGTTCGAGCAAATGGGCTTCACCGCGATCGCGCGGCATCGCCACAAGGACGTGACGCTGTACCGCCAGGGCGGCATCAACTTCATCGTCAACGGGGAGCCGGATTCGTTCGCGCAACGTTTCACCCGCCTGCACGGCCCGTCGATCTGCGCGATTGCGTTTCGCGTGCAGGACGCCGCGAAGGCGTACAAGCATGCGCTCGAACTCGGCGCCTGGGGCTTCGACAACAAGACCGGCCCGATGGAGCTGAACATCCCGGCGATCAAGGGCATCGGCGATTCGCTGAT
>DATGHJ010000474.1:0-9703 GCA_035308085.1 Trinickia sp.
GGTGGCGTCGGAGGCGATCACCGTCGGCAACAACACGATCACGCTGCCGGGCATCGGCGCGTATCTCGCGCAGGCGATCTCGGACAAGAACCTCACGGCGGTCGGTTGGGTGATTCTGACGATGACGATCGTGATCCTCGCCTACGACCAATTGCTGTTCCGTCCGCTCGTCGCGTGGGCCGACAAGTTCCGCATGGAAACCACGAGTTCGGGCGTTGCGCCGGAATCGTGGCTGCTCGACGTGGTGCGCCGCACTCGCCTCATTCATCAGTTGCTGGTGCCGGCCGGCTGGATGTTGGCGCGCACGGCGCGTTTGCCATTCCGTCTGCCCTCGGTGAGCGGTGTGCGTTTCGCCGTGCCCAGGCTCGAGAAGGGGCCGTCGCGCATCGGCGACATCATCTGGGGCATCGTCGTGTTGCTCGGCACGGCGTACGTGGTCTATCGCGTGATCGCGTACGTGAGCACCGGCGTCACGATGAGCGACGTCGAGCACGTGTTGGTGCTCGGCTTCATCACGCTGTTCCGCGTGGCGTTGCTGATCGCGATCTCGTCGGTGATCTGGGTGCCGCTTGGCGTGCTGATCGGGCTGCGTCCCGCGCTCGCCGAGAAGATCCAGCCGCTCGCGCAGTTCCTCGCCGCATTCCCGGCGAACCTGCTGTTCCCGGTGTTCGTGATCGTGATCGTGCGCTTTCACCTGAACCCGGATATCTGGCTGTCGCCGCTGATCGTGCTCGGCACGCAGTGGTACATCCTGTTCAACGTGATCGCGGGCGCGACCGTCTATCCGAACGACTACAAGGAAGCGGCCACCAATTTCCGCATCCGTGGCTGGCAGTGGTGGCGCCAGGTGATGCTGCCGGGCATCTTCCCGTACTACGTGACCGGTGCGATTACGGCTTCGGGCGGTGCGTGGAACGCGAGCATCGTCTCCGAATTCGTGCAGTGGGGCGACACCAAGGTCCAGGCGCACGGACTTGGCGCCTACATCGCGCAGACTACGGCCGCAGGCGACTTCCCGAAGATCATTCTGGGCATCGCGGTGATGTCGTTGTTCGTCACGCTGTTCAACCGCATGTTGTGGCGTCCGATGTTTCGATATGCCGAAGCCAAGCTCCGGCTCGATTGATCGGCTTCATCCGACACCTCATCTGAAACGTAGTTAGCGAATCCAAGAGTAACGCGCGATGCAAAATTCCAAAGATGCTGTGGCTGCCACGCCGGTGCAGGCGCCGGCCGTTTCCTCGAACGCTGGCCGCGAGATCCTGAACGTCAAGGACGTGTGCCGGGGCTTCAACAAGGCGCAAGGCGAACTGCTGGTGCTCGACGACGTGAACCTGATGCTGCATGAAGGCGAGATCGTCGGGATGCTCGGTCGTTCTGGCTCGGGCAAGTCGACGCTCCTGCGCATCATCGCGGGCCTGATCCAGCCGACCGACGGCCACGTCGACTACCTCGGCAAGCCGCTCGACGGTCCGGCCAAAGGCGTCGCGATGGTGTTCCAGACGTTCGCGCTGTTTCCGTGGCTCACCGTGCTGCAGAACGTGGAAGCGGGGCTGGAGGCGCAGGGCGTCGGGGCGCGCGAGCGCCGCGAGCGCGCGCTCGCCGCGATCGACCTGATCGGTCTCGACGGCTTCGAAAACGCCTATCCGCGCGAGCTCTCGGGCGGCATGCGCCAGCGCGTGGGCTTTGCGCGCGCGCTCGTCGTCGACCCGACGCTGATGCTCATGGACGAGCCGTTCTCCGCGCTCGACGTGCTGACAGCCGAAACGCTGCGCACCGACTTGCTCGATTTGTGGACGCAAGGGCGTCTGCCGATCAAGTCGGTGCTGATCGTCACGCACAACATCGAGGAAGCGGTGTTCATGTGCGACCGCATCCTGGTGCTGTCGTCGAATCCGGGCAAGGTGATCGCCGAGATCCAGGTGCCGTTCAAGCATCCGCGCAACCGTCTGGACCCGGCGTTCCGGCGTCTTGTCGACGATATCTATGCGCGTATGACGGCGCGTCAGGTCAGTGAAGCGGCGACGACCGGGCTCGAACTTGGCAGCCGGCTGCCGGAAGTGTCGACCAACCTGATGGCGGGTCTGATCGAGACGCTGGCCGTGCCTCCGTATAACGGCCGTGCGGACATGCCGGAAATCGCGCGCTCGCTGCACCTCGAAGTGGACGATCTGTTCCCGATCGGCGAAGTGCTGCAGCACCTGGGTTTCGCGGAAATGCGCGAAGGCGATATCTTCCTAACACCGCAAGCGCGTGCCTTCGCCGAGTTCGGCACGCAGGAGCGCAAGATGATGTTCGCCGAGCATCTGCTGCGCAACGTGCCGCTTGCTTCGCGGATCAAGAAGGTGCTCGACGAGCGTCCGGGACATCGCGCGCCGCGCGTGCGCTTCGAGCAGGAGCTCGAAGACTTCCTGTCGGACAACGCGGCTCAGCAGACGCTCGATGCGGTCATCAATTGGGGCCGCTACGGAGAAGTCTTCTCGTACAACGACCAGACAGAGCTTTTCAGCCTGGCGGACGTCGAGGGCTGATCGCGCGACATCCACGTGTTCATTGCGCGCCGGCGGGGTTGTCTCGCCGGCGCGCAATGTTTTTGTAAGGCTAGCCGGTCACACCGCCAGCCGGTTGTTCGTTCTCAGCCCGCCAGCGTCAGCGCCTTCGCGACGGTTCTTTCCGTGACGAGGCTCGCGGCGCGGTGCGCTCCGAACGCCAGCGCGAATTCGGCCGCCTGCCGGCCGACCGTCGCGAGCTGCTCGGCGACCTTCGCATCCGAGCACGTATCCGGCGTCTCGAAGTGCGTCTCCAGCGTATTGACCGCAGCGCCGAACGGCGTCGGCCAGCCGCGCAGCGCATGCACGATCGAACGCAGCGAGGTCAGCACCGTGCCCGTCGCCTGCCAGCCATAGGC
The DNA here is from genome assembly GCA_035308085.1 of Trinickia sp. Lineage (GTDB taxonomy): Bacteria > Pseudomonadota > Gammaproteobacteria > Burkholderiales > Burkholderiaceae > Trinickia_A. Next base: position 2,909 of record DATGHJ010000474.1, read on the forward strand.
TGTCACGACGGTGCCGACGGCGCGTCCGTCCAGATACGGCCGCTCGTCGGCGCGCAGCTCTTCGAGCGTGTCGAGCGCGTTTTTCACCAGACCGGAGACGCCGCCGTGATAACCGGGCGTGGCGATGATGATCGCGTCGGCGGTGCGCACGGCTTCGATCAGTTCGAGCTGAGCGTCGGTCCGCTCCGGGTGTTCCGGCGCGTAGTGAGGCAGGCTGTGCAGAAACGTACCGCCGAACAGGCGCGTGCGCGCGCCGGCGGCTTCGGCGCCGCGCAGCGCGAAGCGGAGCGCGCGTTCGGTCGACGACGCGTCGCGCGTGGTGCCGCCGATGCCCACGACGAGCGGCAAGGGAAGATGTTCGAAAGCAGTCAAGACAACACTCCGTCGGTCAGCGGCGCCACAGCGCCGGGTCCTCAACCTGTTCAAGCTGCCATGGTAGTGACTGCTTAACTGCGCCGGAAACGACTTTTTCTTCTATCGATATGCCGGAAAGCGCAGTTCAGAACACTTTCGTGAGCGTCGCGAACACGGTCGTCGCCAACGGATTCGACACCGCGATGTTGCCGGACGAATCGCGCGCGCCCGTCGAGTAGTTATCGTAGACGTTGGTCGCGCCCCAGCCCTTCGTGACCGCGCCGGTCAGCGTCCAGCCGCCGTCGAACGTCTTCGACACCGCCACCTTCGCGTCCTGCCAGTTATACGCCGAGAAGTTCTGCACGCGCTCCCAGCCGTAGTGCAAGAGCAGCGAGAAGCCGTGCGTCAGGTCGATGTTCGTGTTCAGGTCGAGATAACCCGAGCCGCGGCTCCCCTGTCCGCTGCCGATGCCGAGCGACTGGCTGTCGTAGCCGAAGTAGTTCGGCGTGTACGTGAGCCAGTATTTTGCGGTGAACCACTTGTAGGTGAGCGCCGCGACGAACTCGCCGTAGTTGTAGCTCGTGTCGCTCGCGGCCATGCGCGCGCCCGGATATACGTAGTAGTACAGAGTACCCGTGTAAGAAAAATCGCCGATCGATCCGCCGTAGCCGCCGTACAGATCCCATTCGACAGTGCCGTCTTCGACGAACTTGCTGCTCACGCTCGAGAGCCACGTGCCGACGAACAGGCCGCTCGAGTGCGCGTAGTCGAAGCCGCCTTGGATCGCAGGCTTGCCCCAGCCTTGCCGGAAGCCGCGCGACACGTATTGCGAGGCGAGCGTCACGTTGGCCGTCAACGGCGAGGCGGCGGCCGGCGCTGGCGCCGCGGCTGCGGCGGGAGCGGGCGGATCGGCAGGATTCGCGGCGAGCGTGGGCGCCGGCGTGGCGCCCGATGCCGGCGCGGCGGCCTGCGCGACCGTCGATGTGTTGGCTGCGGCGGGCGCGCTCGCCGCATCAGCAGCGCCGGTACTGTTCGATTCCGCCGATTGCGCAACGGCCGCGGCCGCATGCAGCGTACCGATCAGGAACGCGCCGCAAAGCGCGGCTGACGTGAGGCGTGACGTCGTCTTGCCGTCGTGCATGAAGAAGATCTCCGTCGTTGAAGGCGGGCCGCTTTGAGTGCTTATGCGTGATTGCGTGCGGCTTCACCGGGCAGTGCGATTGAGGGGGCGGGCGTCCCGCGTCGATGCCTGCGGTATCGAGAGGTCGTCCGGTCGGGATGACGGCCCGAGTATGTCCAGCCAATTCAGCCGTTGCGCATAGCGTTTCGGACGCGAATCTGCACGGCGGCGACACGCCGGTTTGGCATGCAAGATTCTTCATGCGGTGCACCATCGGCCAAGCCGCGCGCGCGGTGGGCCTTTGCGCGCTTTCGGGACGATCGTCCGTTTCTATGCGTGTCGCATTTGCGCAAGCGTCTGTCGGAATTCGTCGGCTGCCACCACTTTTTTCTGGCAACTATGTATTAACGCTGCGCAGGCCGGCGCCTGCTGCCCCGCTCTTGGAGGAGAAGGATTCGATGAATACCGGGAAGGTAGTGGTCAAGGGTCTATGCAAGGTGTTCGGCAACAACCCGAAGCAGGCTCTCGACATGCTCGCGGGCGGTGCGACGAAGGATGAAATCTTCGCGCGCACTGGCCAGGTGGTCGGCGTGCACAACGTGTCGTTCGATGTTCGGGAAGGCGAGATTTTCGTGCTGATGGGCCTCTCGGGCTCGGGCAAATCGACGCTGATCCGCCTCATCAACCGGCTCGTCGAGCCGACCTCGGGCAAGGTGATCGTCGACGGCCGCGATATCGCGGCGGTCAAGCGCTCCGAGCTCACCGCGCTGCGCCGCACCGACATGAGCATGGTGTTTCAGTCGTTCGCGCTGATGCCCCAGCGCACGGTGCTCTCGAATGCGGCGTTCGGGCTCGAAGTGGCGGGCGTCGCGAAGAAGGAGCGCGAAAAGCGCGCGCTGGCGGTGCTCGAGCAAGTCGGGCTTGCGGCCTTCGCGCAGAAGCTGCCGTCGGAGCTGTCGGGCGGCATGCAGCAGCGCGTGGGGCTCGCGCGGGCGCTGACCGTGAACCCGTCGCTGATGATCATGGACGAGGCGTTCTCGGCACTTGATCCCTTGAAGCGCAAGGAAATGCAGAACGTCCTGCTGCAACTGCAGAAGGACCAGCGGCGCACGATCATGTTCGTGTCGCACGATCTCGAAGAGGCGCTGCGCATCGGCAACCGCATCGCGATCATGGAAGGCGGCCGGCTCGTGCAGCTCGGCACGCCGCAGGAAATCATCAGCAGCCCCGCCGACGACTACGTGCGCGCGTTCTTCGAGGGCGTCGACACGAGCCGCTATCTGACCGCCGCCGATCTCATGCAGACCGACGCCGTGCCGATCGTGCGCCACGCCGACACGGCCGCGGTGACGGCCTCGCTCAACGGCAGTGCGGATTACGCGTTCGTGCTCGACGCCGAGCGCAAGATCCGCGGCTTCGTCACCCGCGAGGCGCTCGGCGCGGCGACAGCCACGGCGGCGCCGCGGATCGCTCACGTTGACAGCATTTCGCGGGCGGCGACGCTCGAGCATGTCGTGTCGCGGGTCGTCGCGAGCGCGAGGGCGCTCCCGGTCGTGGACGACGACGGCTGTTATTGCGGCTCGGTCGATCGCGCCGCCGTCCTGAAAGTACTCACGCGTTCGCGAGGCTCCCATGTCTGAACTCATTCCGCTCGGCAGCTGGGTCGATCAATCGGTCCACTTCCTGCTCGATCACGACAGCAACACGTTCGACGCGATCGGCAAGGTGATCGAGGGCATCGCGGCCTTCGTCGAACACAGTTTGCAGGCTGTGCCGATGTGGGCGCTGATGGCGTTCTTCATCGGCATCGGGTTGTGGCGCGTCGGCTGGCGCTTTGCGATCTTTACGACGCTCGCGCTGCTCTTGATTTACGCCACGGGCTTCTGGGATCAAACGGTCATCACCTTGGGCCTCACGTTGTCGTCGACGATCATCAGCCTCGTCTTCGGCGTGCCGCTCGGCATCTGGACCGCGAAGAACAAGCATGTGGCCGCGATCGTCCGCCCGATACTCGACTTGATGCAGACGATGCCCGCGTTCGTCTACCTGATTCCGGCCGCGATGCTGTTCGGGCTTGGGCGCGTGCCGGGGATTCTCTCAACCGTGATCTTCGCGATGCCTCCCGCCGTGCGATTGACGAGCCTCGGCATTCGCCACGTGAATCGCGAAATCGTCGAAGCGGGGCAGGCCTTCGGCTGCACGTCATGGCAACTGCTCTACAAGGTGCAGTTCCCGAACGCGCTGCCGTCGATCATGCAGGGCGTGAACCAGACGATCATGATGGCGCTATCGATGGTGATCATCGCGTCGATGGTGGGCGCGGGCGGCCTCGGCAACGACGTGCTCGCGAGCATTCAGCGGCTCGATATCGGGCTCGGCTTCGAGAGCGGCCTTTCGGTGGTGTTGCTGGCGATCATTCTCGACCGCATTACAGAGAGCTTCGGCCGCACGCCGGGCACGGCGCCAGCGTCGCGCTTCGCGGGACTGCGCAATGTGATGCGGGTGCGCCGCGCGCAACAACAGCCGCTGACGCAAAGCTGAGCCAACCCCGTGCCCTTGGAGAGCGACGTGACGCCTGCCACGACGGAATCGCCATTGCCGTCCCCCGCGCATTTCGGTTTTCTGACGTTGCCCAACTTCTCGATGATCGCGTTCACGAGCGCGATCGAAGTGCTGCGGATGACGAACTATGTGGCGCGGGAAGCGCACTACCGTTGGTCGATCGTGTCGACCGACGGGGTGCCCGTGCGGGCGAGCAATGGCATCACCGTCAAGCCCACGCGCACGCTCGAAGAGGCCGGGGTGCCTGACGTGCTGATCGTCTGCGGCGGCACGCAGATTCGCAGCGCGGTCGATACGCCGGTCAAGGCGCTGCTCGCGGACATGGCCGAGCGCCGGGTGCCGCTCGGCGGGATTTGCACCGGCGCCTATGCGCTGATGAGCACGGGGCTCCTCGACGACTACCGCTGCACCGTGCATTGGGAAGACATGTCGGTGCTGCACAAGGAATTCCCGTACGTGCGTTTTGCCGACGAACTGTTCGTCATCGATCGCGACCGGCTCACCTGCACGGGCGGCACCGCGCCGCTCGACCTGATGCTGCATCTGGTCGGCAAACGTTTCGGCCAGAACCTCGCCGCTCAGGTCTCGGAGCAGTTCATTCTCGAGCGCATTCGCAGCGCGTCCGATCATCAGCCGATTCCGGTGGACGCGCGCGTCGGCTTCTCGCGGGCCGAGCTGATCGAGGTGGTGCGCCTGATGGAAGCGAATATCGAAGAGCCGCTCTCGCTCGAAGAACTCGCGCGGCTCGTGCACCTGTCACAGCGCCATTTGCAGCGGATGTTCAAGGTGTATTTGAACGTTTCGCCGACGCATTACTACCTGTCGCTGCGCTTGCGCCGCGCGCGCGATCTGCTGCGCACGACGGATGCCTCGATCGCGTGCGTGACGACTGTCTGCGGTTTTCATTCGCCGTGCCATTTCAGCAAGGCGTACCGCGCGCAGTTCGGGCATGCGCCGAGCCTGGAGCGGCGCCAGCCGGACTAACGGGCCAGCCCGATACGCGAGCGCCCGAGTGAACGGATTTCCCTGTCGTTGCTTTCACTGATACACATATCGATACCCGAGGAGAACTGTAATGAAACGAATCCTGACCGCGGCGGTCTGTGCGCTCGGCATGGCGGCCGCCATCACGGCCACACCCGCGCAAGCGTCGGACCCCGGCGTGTGCCGCAACGTGCGCTTCGCCGACGTCGGCTGGACCGATATCGCGGCGACCACCGGCATCGCGTCGACGATCTTCAGCGGCCTCGGCTACAACCCGACAAAGACGATCGCGTCGGTGCCGATCACGTTCGCCGGCATCAAGAGCAAGCAGATCGACGTGTTCCTCGGCTACTGGGCGCCGACCATGGACCCGATCATCGACCCGTTCGTCAAGGCGGGATCGATCAAAGTGCTGCCCACGCCGAACCTGACCGGCGCGAAGTACACGCTGGCCGTGCCGGATTACGTCTATAACGGCGGCCTCAAGTCGTTCGCCGATATCCAGAAGTACGCTGACAAGCTCGACGGCAAGATCTACGGCATCGAGCCCGGCAACGACGGCAACGCGCTGATCAAGAAGATGATCGACGGCAATCAGTTCGGCCTCGGCAAGTTCAAGCTGGTCGAGTCGAGCGAAGCGGGGATGCTCGTCGAAGTGAACAAGGCGACTCGCCAGAAGCAGTGGATCGTGTTCCTCGGCTGGGAACCGCACCCGATGAACGTGCAGATGAAGATCGACTACCTCACCGGCGGCGACGACGTGTTCGGTCCGAACTATGGCGAGGCGAAGGTGTTCACGGCCACGCCGCCCGACTACGCGTCGCGCTGCCCGAATGCGGCGAAGCTCGTGTCGAACCTGCAATTCACGACCGCCATCGAAAACCACGTGATGGTGCCGATCATGAACAAGGAAGATCCGAACAAGGCAGCGCTCGCATGGCTGAAGGCGAATCCGCAGATGTTGAACCAATGGCTTGCGGGCGTGACGACGTTCGACGGGAAGGATGGTCTGACGGCGGTGAAGGGCTATCTGGCGTCGCATTGAGCGGCTAGCACGACAGCCGTAGTTTAGAGGGGGGCGCCGCGCGCCGACGGAGTGCCGCCCCTTTCTTGGCAAAACCCGTCTTCTACGATCGGCACCGCATCGCGGTTGCCAAATTGCTCCACTGGCGGAAGCTTCCGGACAAACCCTGCCTTTCGACAGCCTCGCGGGCGATATCCGAAAAGGGACCGGTATCGGCCGAAGCAGCCGCGCGCGTGCAGGCGGCGATCGGGCAGCTCGGCTTTCGTCCGTCGACGAAGCCGCGCCGCGTGTAATCGGACAGCAACAGCTCAGCAATGGCCTTTTGCGTGCCGTACGACGATTGCGGATTCAGCGCGGTCTCATCCTGAACGAGGGCGGGCAGGTCGCCGCCATACACCGCGACCGAACTCGTGAATACGACGCGCGGGCGATGGCCGCGCGCGCGGCACACTTCGAGCAGCGAGCGCGACGCGTCGAGATTGATCCGCATGGCGAGCTCGAAATCGGCTTCGGCCTGACCGCTGACGATCGCGGCGAGATGAAAGATCGCCGCCGTGTTCGTATCGATCGCGTTTTCGAGCACGCTGCGCTCGCCGATGTCGCCGACGAGCGATGTAACGCGCGCGTCGCCGAGATCGGCGCCTTTCGCGACGTCGAGCAGCACGAGTTCCGTGATGCGCTGGCGTTCGCCGCTCGCGCCTCCGATTTCGCCGCGCTTGAGCAGTTCGCGCGCGAGGCGCTGGCCGAGAAA
>DATGHJ010000475.1:0-3400 GCA_035308085.1 Trinickia sp.
CTATCTCGTTTACGCACTTCTGTACGCGGAGGATATTGAATGAACGCGAACAATATCCTGCAATCGGCGCTGTACATCGTCGCCCTGCTCGCCTGTGCGGTGCCGGTTTCAAAGTACATCACGCACGTCATGGACGGCACCTCGCGCGTCGTGCGCTTCGGCGGTCCGCTCGAGCGGCTGCTGTACCGGGTCGCCGGCGTCGATCCGCAAGCCGAGATGGGCTGGAAGCAATACGCGATCGTGACGATCGCGTTCAATCTGCTTGGCACCGTGTTCCTCTATGCGCTGTTGCGCGTGCAGGCTCTCCTGCCGGGCAACCCGCAGGCGTTCAGCGCGATGACGGTCGACGGCGCGTTCAACACGGCAGTCAGCTTCGTGACCAACACGAACTGGCAGGACTACACGCCGGAACAGGCGGTCAGCTATCTCACGCAGATGCTCGGCTTCACCGTGCAGAACTTCTTGTCGGCGGCCACCGGCATCGTCGTCGTGATCGCGCTGATCCGCGGCTTTGCGCGCCACACCACGAAGACGATCGGCAACTTCTGGGTCGACATCACGCGCATCACGCTGTACGTGCTGATCCCGATGTCCGCGATCATCGCTGCGCTCCTGATGAGCCAGGGCGTGATCCAGAACTTCAAGGCCTATGAAGACGTGCCGGTCCTGCAAGAAACCACCTACAGCGCGCCGAAGACCGACGCGCAGGGCAACCCGGTCAAGGACGCGAAGGGCAATCCGGTGATGGTCGACACGAAGGTCGAGAAGCAGACCATCGCGATGGGCCCGGTGGCCTCGCAGGAAGCGATCAAGATGCTCGGCACCAACGGTGGCGGCTTCTTCAACGCGAACTCGGCGCATCCGTATGAAAACCCGACGCCGTTCTCGAACTTCCTGCAGATCTTGGCGATGCTGCTCATCCCGGCCGCACTGGCTCTCGTGTTCGGCAACATGGTCCTCGATCGCAAGCAGGGTGTCGCCGTTCTCGCGGTGATGACGATCGCATTCGCCGCTTGCGTGGTGGGCGAGATCAGTTCGGAGCAGGCGGGCAATCCGGTTTTCACGACGCTGAACGTCGACCAGTCGGCTAGCGCGCTGCAAGCCGGCGGCAACATGGAAGGCAAGGAAACGCGCTTCGGCATCGCGCAGTCGGGCATCTTCACGGTCGCGACGACGGCGGCTTCGTGCGGCGCCGTAGACAACATGCACGATTCGCTCACGCCGCTCGGCGGCCTGATTCCGATACTCCTGATCCAGCTCGGCGAAGTGATCTTCGGCGGGGTCGGCTCCGGCATGTACGGGATGCTCGTGTTCGCGCTGCTCGCCGTGTTCGTCGCGGGCCTGATGATCGGCCGCACACCCGAATACGTCGGCAAGAAGATCGAGTCGTACGAGATGAAGATGGTGTCGATCGTGATTCTGTTGACGCCGCTCCTGGTGCTCGTGCTCACGTCGATCGCGGTGCTCACCGATGCGGGCAAGGCAGGTATCGCGAACCCGGGTCCACATGGATTCTCGGAAATCCTCTACGCGTTCAGCTCGGCTGCGAACAACAACGGCAGCGCGTTTGCCGGCCTGTCCGTCAACACGCCGTTCTACAACTGGCTGACGGGTATCGCGATGTGGTTCGGCCGCTTCGGTTCGATCGTGCCGGTACTGGCGATCGCGGGCTCGCTGGCAGCGAAGAAGAGGCTCGCGGTGACGGGCGGCACGATGCCCACTCATGGCCCGCTCTTCGTGGTGCTGCTACTCGGTACGGTTCTGCTCGTCGGCGCGCTGACTTATGTGCCTGCGCTGGCGCTCGGCCCGGGTGTCGAGCATCTGATGATGATCTCGGGTCACTAACATTTAAAGGGCCCCCTGCCTGGCGCTTTGCGCCAGGCCCCCCGAGGGGGGGAGCAAGAAATCTTGGGGTGGCCCTACGCTTTCTTGCGGGAGCATTAGAGGATTCCAATGACTCAACATTCTGCAACGCGGTCCATGTTCGATCCGGCGCTTCTGAAGCCGGCGATCGTGGACTCATTCAAGAAACTGACGCCGCGTCACCAACTGCGCAATCCGGTGATGTTTTGCGTGTACGTCGGGAGCGTCCTGACCACGATCCTCTGGATTGCTGCGCTCATGGGCCAGGCGGAAGCGCCCGCGGGCTTCATTCTCGCGATCGCACTCTGGCTGTGGTTCACCGTGCTGTTCGCGAACTTCGCCGAAGCGCTGGCCGAAGGCCGCTCGAAAGCGCAAGCCGCGTCGCTGAAGAGCGCGAAGCGCGACGTGATGGCGAAGAAGCTCAACGAACCGCATCCGAAGTCGCCGATCCGCATCATGACGGCCACCGATCTGCGTAAGGGCGACGTCGTGCTCGTCGAAGCGGGCGACACGATTCCCGCCGACGGCGAAGTGGTGGACGGCGTGGCGTCGGTCGACGAATCGGCGATCACGGGAGAATCCGCGCCGGTGATCCGCGAGTCGGGCGGCGACTTCTCGTCGGTGACGGGCGGCACGCGCGTGCTGTCGGACTGGATCGTCGTGAAGGTCACGGCGAATCCGGGCGAGGCGTTTCTCGACCGCATGATCGCGATGGTCGAAGGCGCGAAGCGCCAGAAGACGCCGAACGAGATCGCGCTGACGATTCTGCTCGTCGCGCTGACGATCGTGCTCTTGCTCGCCACCGCCACGCTGTTGCCGTTCTCGATCTTCTCCGTCGAAGCGGCGAAGGCCGGCCACGTCGTGACGATTACCGCACTCGTGGCGCTGCTCGTCTGCCTGTTTCCGACCACGATCGGCGGTTTGCTGTCGGCAATCGGCGTAGCGGGCATGAGCCGCATGATGCAGGCGAACGTGATCGCCACTTCGGGCCGTGCCGTCGAAGCGGCCGGCGACGTCGACGTGCTGCTGCTCGACAAGACCGGCACGATCACGCTCGGCAATCGTCAAGCCTCGACGTTCATCCCGGCACCGGGCGTGACCGAAGAAGCACTGGCCGACTCGGCACAACTTTCGTCGCTGGCCGACGAAACGCCGGAGGGCCGCAGCATCGTCGTGCTCGCGAAGCAGCGCTTCAACATCCGTCAGCGCGACATGCATGCGTTGCACGCTACGTTCCTCGCATTCAGTGCGCAATCGCGCATGAGCGGCGTGGATCTCTCCCCCGAGGGGACTTCCTCCGGGGCGCCGGGCCGCGAGATCCGCAAGGGCGCGGCCGATGCGATCAAGCACTACGTCGAAGCGCATGGCGGCAAGTTCGCCGCTGAAGTTGATCAAGCGGTGTCGGATATTGCGCGGCGCGGCAGCACGCCGCTCGTGGTCGCGGACAAGGGCGAAGGCGCGGCGCGCGTGCTCGGCGTGATCGAGCTGAAGGACATCGTCAAGGGCGGCATCAAGGAGCGCTTCGCCGAGTTGCGCA
>DATGHJ010000476.1:0-4026 GCA_035308085.1 Trinickia sp.
AACAGGGTTGAGTGCCTCCGGGCGAGGCCGTCCGCCGAGGACGCGCTTTTGGTTACTTTTGGCAAGACAAAAGTGACCCCGGTCCCGGGGAGGGACGGACTATACGTACCGACGTGAAATCAAGTTCAACGAAACCCCAAGGACGAGGGACGAACTACACGTACCACCGCGAAATCAAGTTCAACGAAACCCCAAGCAAACAACAAAAAACACGCCGAAAGGCAAAAAAAAGAAGCCTACCCGCCAATCAAATTAGCGACCTTAATGGTCCGCGTATCCGGCACTTCGGCATAAGAAAGCACCTTCAACTGCGGCAAGCTGCGCCGCAAAAAGCGAGCAAGCATGGCCCGCAGCGCGTGCTGCACAAGCAACACTGGCGGCAAGCCGGAATTCTGCTGCCGCATGATGGCCTTTTGCGTTTCGGTGAGCAGCGTATGCGCGAGCCCCGGCTCGAGCCCAGGATTGGCGCTCGTAGAAAGCGCCTGCGAAAGCACACGTTCGAGCCCGGAATCGAGGCCCATGACCTGCATGTCGCCATTGCCCGGATACCACTGCTGCGTAATCGCGCGACCCAGCGCCAACCGCACCGCCGCGGTCAGATCGTGCGCATCGGTGATCTTGACAGCGTGCTCCGACAGCGACTCGAGAATCGTGCGCATATCGCGGATCGGCACGCCTTCTTCGAGCAGGTTCTGCAGCACCTTCTGCAGCGTCGTGAGCGACAGCGTCTTCGGCACGAGGTCCTCGACGAGCGACGGCGCGTCCTTGCCCGTGCGCGCAATCAGCGCCTGCACTTCCTGGCGGCCGAGCAGCTCGGCCGCGTGCTGCACGACGAGATGGTTCAAGTGCGTCGCAACCACCGTGCTCGAATCGACGACCGTATAGCCGTAAACCTGCGCCTGTTCGCGCAGGTTCGTGTCGATCCACACGGCAGGCAGCCCGAACGCCGGATCTTGCGTCGGCGTACCCGGAATCGCCGCCGTGACCTGCCCCGGATTGATCGCAAGCCACTGCCCCGGAAACGCCTCGCCAGTCCCCACTTCGACGCCCTTCAACGCAATCCGGTAAGCGTTCGGCCGCAGTTCGAGGTTGTCGCGGATATGAATGACCGGCGGCAGAAAGCCGATTTCCTGCGCGAACTTCTTGCGGATGCTCTTAATCCGCTTGAGCAGCTCGCCGTCGGCGTTCTTGTCGACGAGCGGGATCAGCCGGTAGCCGACTTCAAGGCCGAGCGCATCGATCAGCGTCACGTCATCCCAGCTCGCCTCGTTGCCTTCGACCGGCGCGGCCGCCGCCGGTGCGACGTCGACGAGCGCCGAGCTCGCCTGCTTCGCCTCTGCGCGCTTCTTCATCGTGCGCCCGAGCTGGATCGAGCCGCCGCCGAGCAGCAGAAACGCGAAGTGCGGCATGTTCGGAATCAGGCCCATCAGCACGATGATCGAACCGGTGATCATCAAGACGCGCGGGTTCGTGAAAAGCTGGCCGGTGAGCTGGGTGCCAATGTCTTCGTCGGTGGCGACGCGCGACACGATCACGCCCGCCGCCGTCGAGATCACGAGCGACGGGATCTGCGCGACGAGGCCGTCGCCGATCGTCAGCAGCGTGTAGTTCTTGCCGGCCGCGGCGAAGCTCATGTCGTGCTGCACGACGCCGACGATCAGCCCGCCGATGATGTTGATCACCATGATGATCAAACCCGCGATCGCGTCGCCGCGCACGAACTTCGACGCACCGTCCATCGAGCCGTAGAACTCGGCTTCCTGCGAGACCTGCAGGCGGCGCTTGCGCGCCTGGTCTTCGTTGATGAGACCGGCGTTCAAGTCGGCGTCGATCGCCATCTGCTTGCCGGGCATCGCATCGAGCGTGAAGCGCGCGGACACTTCCGCGATCCGCCCCGCGCCCTTCGTGATCACCATGAAGTTGATGATCATCAGAATCACGAACACCACGATACCGACCGCGAAGTTGCCGCCTACGAGGAAGTGGCCGAACGATTCGATCACCTGGCCCGCCGCGTCGGGGCCCGTGTGGCCTTCGAGCAGCACGATCCGCGTCGACGCGACATTCAACGACAGCCGCAACAGCGTCGAGAACAGCAGCACGCTCGGAAACGCCGCGAAATCGAGCGGCTTCATCGTGTACATGCTGACGAGCAGCACCATCACGGAAAGCGCGATGTTGAACGTGAACAGCAGATCCAGCAGGAACGGCGGCAACGGCAGGATCATCATGCCGAGGATCATGCAGATCAGGATCGGCCCCGCGAGCGCACGCAGGTTATTGCCTGCGAGCATCTGCGGCCGCTTGCCGAACAAGGCGCCTACGCGTGCGTTCATGCAGAGGCTCCCTTATCTGCGCCCTTGGTTTTCTTCGTGCCGCCTGTCGTGCTACCTGAGTTCAATGCTTCCTCGGCTTCTTCATCGGCGTCGTCTTCCGACACCGGGCCCTGGTCCAGATCGGCGGGCACTTCGAGTTCGGTCGGCGTCGCCGGAATATCGCCGCCTTCCGCCCTGAAGCGGCGCAGCTGATAGACCCACGCGAGCACCTGCGCGACCGCGTTGTAAAGCGACCCGGGAATTTCGCGATTCAATTCGACGTTGTGATAAAGCGCACGCGCGAGCGGCGGCGCTTCGAGCAGCGGCACGTTGTGCTCGGCCGCGATCTCGCGGATGCGCGCGGCGACGAGGTTCACGCCCTTCGCGACGACCTTCGGCGCACGCATCTCGCCGTCGCTGTACTGCAGCGCGACCGCGAAGTGCGTCGGGTTGGTGACGACCACGTCCGCCTTCGGCACCGCCGACATCATCCGGCGCCGCGCCATCGCGCGCTGCTGCTGACGGATGCGGTTCTTCACGTGCGGATCGCCTTCGTTCTCGCGGTTCTCGCGCTTCACTTCTTCTTTCGTCATGCGCAGCTTCTTGTGGTACTGCCAGAGCTGATACGGCACGTCGAGCGCGGCGACGACGAACATTCCCGCCACCGTCATCCCGCAGCACACCGCGATCAGATGGAAGGCGTTGCCGATGGCCTCGTGAAGCGGCAGCGTCGCGAGCGCGACAATGTCGTCCTTGTGATTCCAGATGGTCAGCCCGCCGATGCCGCCGACGACAATCGTCTTCACGAGCGACAACCCGAGCTGGATCGGCCCGTTGATCGAAAACATCCGGCCGAGGCCGGTGATCGGGTTCAGCCGGTCGAACTTCGGCTGGAGCGCCTTCGACGAGATCAGCCAGCCGCCGAGCGCCATCGGCGAGAGAAGAGCGGCGAGGCCCGTCAGCGCGAGGATCGGCACGAGCGCGTAGAAGCCTTCCATGCCGGCGCTGCCCGCGCCGATCAGCATCTTGCGGGTATCGAGCACGCCCGCGTGATCGAACATGAACGCGCCGCGCATCATCGCCTGCAGGTGGCCGCCGATCGTGCCGGACAAACCCCAGACGCCATAGAAGCCCGCCGACAGCAGCGCAAACGACGCGAGCTCCCGCGACCGCGCGACCTGGCCTTCCTCCCGCGCCTTTTCCAAGCGCCTGGGGGTGGCTGATTCGGTCTTTTCGAGATCGCTTTCCTCTGCCATGAGGTCTCGGGCTCTCCAAACGGGCACGGCGACATGCCGCTTTCCCACTAGCAGCGATTATTCCGTCAGACGTCAAGCCACGATCGACGGATAAGGGCGGGGAAAGGGGTGCATTTCGAGTGATGGGGGGCGGGAAGGCTTGAATGGTGCACAGGCGCGGCACTTAGCCGACGCGCGTCAAGGATCAGGGCGGGGCAATGGCTGTTTAGGAGTTGTCCGATGGATGGAGATAGGACGATGCAGCTAGCTTCGAGGGTTTCCATTCATGACGAGAGAGCCCCATGCCAAGCCCGATCGCGAGCATCGCCCGTATGCAGGCCAACAGCGTTTGTCGGCCACTCCAACAATATCGCAGCACGCTACCGGTCAACACAAGGCCCAGCAGCCGCGACGGCGTTTGTCGTGGCGATGGCTGGACTATCGGCAGCGAGCTTCTGAGCGGTGACTTCGATCTT
>DATGHJ010000477.1:0-4517 GCA_035308085.1 Trinickia sp.
TTCATCGCCGAGGCGCAGCAGTTGTCGACAACGGTCGATGAAGTCGCGACGATGGCCGAGGCGCCCGCTGCCGCGCATCGCTATCTGACCGAACACGGCCTGCCGACCTCCGCCATCGCCTGGCAGACGCTTGAGGCACTGCCTTGGAGTGAAGCGGGCCTCGCAGTCGAGTTTCGCAAGCCGCAAGACGCCGATCTCGTCGGCATCACCGGCTGTTTCTGCGCAACGGCCGAGACCGGTTCGCTCGCGCTGTTGTCCGGCCCGGAAACCTACGCCTCGGCGGGGCTTTTGCCGGAAACGCACATCGCGATCGTGCCCGCTTCGCGCATCGTCTCGGGCCACGAAGAGGCGTTCGCGCTGATTCGCGCCGAACGCGGCGAGCTGCCCCGCGCGGTCAATTTCGTGTCGGGGCCGTCGCGCACCGGCGATATCGAACAGACCATCGTCCTCGGCGCGCACGGACCATATCGCGTGCACGTGATCATCGTGCGCGGCGCTTGAGCTGTCGCGTCATCGGCCGGCCGGCGTCCAACGTCATTTTCGAAAACAAGGGGCTGCAAAACATGAAACGACTTGCCGCATCGGCGTGCATGGCGCTGGCGGTAGCGGTGGTGTCGGCTGTGTGGCCCGAGACGGCGTCGGCGGCAACGCTCGATGGCGCTACGCTGTCGGCGCTATGGGGTATCCCGTTCGCGGGCATCTTGCTGTCGATCGCGATCTTCCCGCTCATCGCCCCGATCTTCTGGCATGACCACTTCGGCAAGATCGCGGCCGCATGGGGCGGGCTGTTTCTCGTGCCGTTCGCGTTCGCGTTCGGCGCCGGGGCGGCACTCGGCACTTTTGTGCACGCACTGCTGGACGAGTACGTGCCGTTCATCGTGCTCTTGACAGCGCTCTACACCATCGCCGGCGGCATCTGCGTGCGCGGCAATCTGCACGGCTCGCCCAAGCTCAACACGGCGCTGCTCGCGCTCGGCACCGTGCTCGCGAGCATCATGGGCACGACCGGCGCGGCGATGCTCTTGATCCGCCCGCTCCTGCGCGCGAACGACAACCGCAAGCATGTCGTGCACGTCGTCGTGTTCTTCATTTTTCTCGTGGCGAACGCGGGCGGTTCGCTGTCGCCGCTCGGCGATCCGCCGCTCTTTCTCGGCTTCCTGAACGGCGTGAGCTTCTTCTGGACGACCCAGCATCTCGCGCTGCCGATGCTGTTCATCTGCGTCGTACTGCTCGCGCTGTTCTACGCGCTCGACGCGTACTACTTCCATTGCCGGACCGAAGAGCGCTCCCAGTTCCTCGATCCGACGCCCGATACGCACGGCATCTCGATCGACGGCAAGATCAATTTCGTGCTGCTCGCGATGGTGATCGGCCTCGTGTTGATGAGCGGCATGTGGCGACCGGGCATCCGCTTCAATGTGATCGGTACGCACGTCGAGCTGCAAAACGCGGCGCGCGATGTGTCGCTGGTAGTGCTGACGCTCGTGTCGCTTGCGATAACGCCGCGTTCGGCACGCGCCGGCAACGCGTTCAACTGGGCGCCGATCGAGGAGGTCGCGAAACTCTTCGCCGGCATCTTCGTGACGATCGCACCGGTCATCATGATCCTGCGGGCGGGGCCGGCCGGCGCGTTCGCGGGCGTGACGAGCCTCGTCACCGACGCGCACGGCAAACCGATCGACGCGATGTACTTCTGGGCGACCGGTCTCCTGTCGTCGTTCCTCGACAACGCGCCGACCTACCTCGTGTTCTTCAACCTCGCGGGCGGCAACGCGCAGACGCTCATGACCACCAGCGCGACCACGCTCGCCGCGATCTCTGCGGGCGCCGTCTTCATGGGTGCAAACAGCTACATCGGCAACGCGCCGAACTTCATGGTGAAGGCGATCGCCGAATCGCGCGGCGTGCGCATGCCGAGTTTCTTTGCGTACCTGGCGTGGTCGGGAGCGGTGCTGGTGCCCGTCTTCCTGGTGACGACGTGGCTCTTCTTTTGAGGTGACGCGCTGCTTGTGGCCTTGCGGTCCGGCGGCGCGATGTAGATTCGCAGTTTGATTTGATTGTGTGCGCGGCTTCGCTGCGCGGCGCACGATTCGGAGACAAAGCATGCAGAAGATCCTGGTCGCGCGTCCGATTTTTCCGGACGTGGTCGAGCGGCTCAAACAGTATTTCGAGGTGGACTGGAACCAAGGTGATGCGCTGTGCGCCGCCGAGCTGGCCGCGCGGCTCGCGGACAAGGACGGCGCGCTGACAGCGGGCGACCCGATCGACGCGGCGGCGATCGCGTCTGCGCCGCGTCTGCGCGTCGTGTCGAACATGGCGGTCGGCTTCAACAACTTCGACATGGCGGCGTTCAACGCGGCGAACGTGCTCGGCACGAATACGCCGGACGTGCTGAACGAATCGACGGCCGACTTCGGCTGGGCGCTGATGATGGCCGCCGCGCGCCGCGTGACCGAATCGGAGCATTGGCTGCGCGCGGGCAAGTGGCAGAAGTGGGCCTACGACAGCTTCCTCGGCACCGACATCCACGGTTCGACGCTCGGCATCATCGGCATGGGCCGCATCGGGCAGGCGCTCGCGCGCCGTGCGCGCGGCTTCAACATGCGCGTGATTTATCACAACCGCTCACGCGTCTCGCCGCAGATCGAGACGGAGCTGAACGCCGAGTACGCGTCGAAGGAACACGTGCTGCGCACGGCGGACCACGTCGTCCTGGTGCTGCCGTACACGGCCGAGAACCATCACACGATCGGCGCCGCCGAACTCGCGCTGATGAAGCCGACCGCGACGCTCACCAACATCGCGCGCGGCGGCATCGTCGATGACGCGGCGCTGGCCGAAGCGCTGCGCGCGAAGCGGATCGGCGCCGCCGGTCTGGACGTGTTCGAAGGCGAGCCGAGCGTGCATCCCGATTTGCTCACGGTGTCGAATGTCGTACTGACGCCGCACATCGCGAGCGCGACCGAAGCGACGCGCCGCGCGATGGCGAACCTCGCCGCCGACAATCTGATCGCCGCGCTGGGCAAGGGCCCACAGGCAGGGAATCCGCCGAACCCGATCAACCCCGAAGTGCTCGGCAAGGCGCGCTCATGACAATGATTCTGGTGGCAGCCGTCGCGCTGCTCGCGGTGGCGCTGGTGATCGCGCTGGTGGTGCTGATGAAAGGCGCCGGGCGCGCGAACGAGCACGCGTTCGCGGAACTCGGCGAGCAGGTGCTCGAAGGCGCCGAAAAACAGGCGCGCGCGTACGAGCGCCTCGAGCGCGAACTGCGCGGCGAGATCGCCGAGACGTCGCGCCAGTCGCGCACGGAGTTGGGCGCGGGCTTTGCGCAGCTTCAGCAGATGCTCGCCGCGCAGCTCACGAGCGTCGCGACCGTGCAGAACAACAAGATCGAAGACTTCGCGCAGCGCCTCGCGCAGCTGACCGAAAGCAACGGCAAGCAGCTCGGCGCGGTGCGCGATAGTCTGCAGCAGCAAGCGCAACAGGCGCGAGAAGAGCAGGGCCTCGCGCTCAAGCGCTTCGGCGAAACGCTCGCCACGCAGCTCGTGCAATTGACGGAAGCCAACGACAAGCGCTTTGCGGAAGTGCGTGCGACGATCGAGCAGCGCTTGAAGGACATCGAAGCGAACAACGCGACGAAGCTCGAAGAGATGCGCCGCACCGTCGACGAGAAGCTGCACGCGACGCTCGAGCAGCGCCTTGGCGAATCGTTCAAGCTCGTGTCGGACCGGCTAGAGCAGGTGCATCGCGGGCTCGGCGAAATGCAGACGCTCGCTGCCGGCGTCGGCGATCTGAAGAAGGTGCTGACCAACGTAAAGACGCGCGGCACCTGGGGCGAAGTGCAGCTCGAAGCGCTGCTCGAACAGATTCTGACGCCGGATCAGTACGCGAAGAACGTGGCGACGGTGCCGCAGAGCAGCGAGCGCGTCGAGTTCGCGATCAAGCTGCCGGGGCGGCTGGATGTCGCCGGTGGGCAGGGTGCGGCGACGCCGGTGTGGCTGCCGATCGACGCCAAGTTTCCGCGCGAGGATTACGAGCGTTTGATCGAGGCGCAGGATCGTGCCGATCCGGCGGCGGTGGAAGAGGCATCGCGCGCGTTGGAAACGCGCATCAAAAACGAGGCGCGCACGATCGCCGAGAAATACGTCGCGCCGCCGCATACCACCGACTTCGCACTGCTGTTTCTGCCGACCGAGGGCCTGTACGCAGAGATCCTGCGCCGCCCGGGCCTGACCGACCTGCTGCAGCGCGACTACCGTGTGACGATCGCCGGACCGACGACGCTCACCGCCTTGCTCAACAGCCTGCAAATGGGTTTCAGGACGCTCGCGATCGAAAAGCGCTCGAGCGAGGTGTGGCAGGTGCTTGGCGCGGTGAAGACGGAATTCGGCAAGTTCGGCGACGTACTCGCAAAGACGAAGACGCAGTTGGAAACGGTCACTCGCTCGATCGAGGCGGCCGAGGTGCGTACGCGCGCGATGAACCGCAAGTTGCGCGACGTCGAGGCGTTGCCCGGC
>DATGHJ010000478.1:0-6527 GCA_035308085.1 Trinickia sp.
CGACAAGAACGCCGACAGCACCAGATCGTCGATCGACAGCGTGAACGACAACAGCCACCCCGACACGAGCGCCTGCGAGATCAGCGGCAGCGTGATCGCAAAGAACACCTTGAGCGGCGTGGCGCCGAGATCGAGCGCGGCCTCTTCCAACGACGGGTTCAGGTCCCGCACGCGCGACTGCACGATGATCGCGACGTACGAGATGCAGAGCATCACGTGCCCGATCCAGATCGTGACGATCCCGCGGCCTTCGGGCCAACCGAGCCACTTGCCCATTTCGATGAAGAGCAGCAGCAGCGAAATGCCCTGAATCACCTCGGGAATCACGAGCGGCGCGTTGATCATGCCCGTATAGAGCGTGAAACCGCGAAAGCGTCCCATGCGCGCAAGCACGAAACCGGCCCACGTGCCGATGATCACCGACGCGAACGCCGTCATCAGGCCGATGCGCAGCGACAGCCATGCCGCGGCGATCAGCTCGTCGTCGGTGAGAAGCGCCTCGTACCACCGCGTCGAAAAATGCGTCCAGACCGTGACGAGCTGCGACTCGTTGAACGAGTAGATGATCAGGCTGAGGATCGGGATGTACAGGAACGCAAAGCCGATGCCGAGCACGACGACTTGCAGAGTGCGATTCGGTTTGATCATCGGCGTTCTTCCATTTGCTTGGCTTGGAAGTGCTGGAACATCGCCATCGGCACGAGCAGCAGCAGCACCATCGCGCACGTCACCGCCGAAGCCATCGGCCAGTCCGCGTTGTTGAAGAATTCATTCCACATCACGCGACCGATCATCAGCGTGTTCGCGCCGCCGAGCAGCTCGGGAATCACGTACTCGCCCACCGCCGGAATGAACACGAGCAGGCAGCCCGCGATGATCCCGTTTTTCGAGAGCGGCAGCGTGATCGTCACGAATGCCTTCCACGGCTTCGCGCCGAGGTCGTAGGCGGCCTCGAGCAGCGTGAGGTCCATCTTCACCAGGTGCGCGTAGAGCGGCATCACGAGAAACGGCAAATACGAATAGACCATGCCGATATAGACCGCCGTGTTCGTGTGATACAGCTCGATCGGCTGGTGGATGATGCCCGTCCACATCAGGAAGTTGTTCAGCAAGCCGTTGTTCTTCAGGATGCCGATCCACGCGTACACGCGAATCAGGAACGACGTCCAGAACGGCAGCATCACGGCCATCATCAGGATGTTGCGCGTCGACGGATTCGAGCGGGCGATGTAGTACGCCATCGGATAGCCGAGCAGCAGACACAGGAGCGTCGTGATTGCCGCGACGACGACCGAGTTCACGTAGGTCGCGAAGTAGAGGCTGTCGCTCAGCAGGAACGCGTAGTGCGCGACGTTGAGCGAAATCTGCACGACGCCGTTCTGGATCGCGACGAGTTCCGTGTAAGGCGGAATCCCGAGCTGCAGCTCGGCGAAGCTGATCTTGAGGACGAGCAGGAACGGCACGAAGAAAAACAGCAGCAGCCAGATGAACGGCCCTGCCACGACAGCCGTGCTGCCCGTCAGCTTGAAGCGCCGCGCCGGCCACAACAGCAGTGAATTCAGAGCGTCTTTCATGCCGTCAACACCACGCCTGCCGAGGCGCTCCAGCGCACGTAGATTTCATCGCCCCAGGTCGGCGACTCGATTTCGGTGAGCGCGAGGCTCGACACGTTGGCGATCACGGTTTTGCCCGAGTCGAGCTTCACGTGATAGAGCGAGTAGCCGCCCATGTACGCGACGTTCGAGATCGTGCCGTGCCCCCAGTTGTACGCGCCTTCCGGCGGCCTGCGAGTGAGCGCGATGCGCTCGGGACGCACCGAGATCGTGACGGGCATGCCGAGCGGCCCGGTGATGCCGTGATTCACGTAAAGACGCGTCGACAATTCGCTGGTCTCGACGAACACGTGATCCGGCTCGTCCTCGACGACGTGGCCGTCGAACAAATTCGTCGAGCCGATAAATTCGGCCGAGAAGCGCGTGTTCGGAAATTCGTAGACTTCGTGCGGCGTGCCGAGCTGCACGATCTGGCCTTCGCTCATGACCGCGAGGCGGTTGGCCATCGTCATCGCTTCTTCCTGATCGTGCGTGACCATCATGCAGGTGACGCCGACCTTGTCGAGAATGTTGACGAGCTCGATCTGCGTGCGCTGGCGGATTTGCTTGTCGAGCGCGGACATCGGCTCGTCGAGCAGCAGCAGCTTCGGGCGCTTGACGAGCGAGCGCGCGAGCGCAACGCGCTGCTGCTGCCCGCCCGACAGCTGATGCGGCTTGCGCTTGGCGAAGCGCCCCATCTGCACGAGATCGAGCGCGGTCTGCACGCGGTCCTTCAGCTCGGCCTTCGGCACGCCTTCCTGCTTCAAGCCGAACGCGACGTTCGATTCGACCGTCATGTGCGGAAAGAGCGCGTAGGACTGGAACATCATGTTGACCGGCCGGCGATACGGCGGCATCTGCGCAAGATCCTCGCCGTCGATCAGGATCTTGCCCGAGGTAGCCGTCTCCAGGCCCGCGAGCATCCGCAGCAAGGTCGACTTGCCGCAGCCCGAACTGCCGAGCAGTGCGAACAATTCCCCCTTCTGAACCGACAAATTGACGTTCTTGACGGCGAACGTCTCGCCGAACTTCTTCACGACGTCGACGATCTGCACGAAGTTGTCCGCCGCCAGCGGGGCGGGAGATTTGGCGAAGGATGGCGTGCCGGTCCCTGCCAGCGCGCTCGATTGGTCATTCATGATCTGCTGCTTCACTCCACACGTTTGACGAACAAAGCCCCCGGTCGGCACCGAGGGCTTGATGGACGACCCCCAAACCTGTCGCTGCGCGCCAGGCCCCCCGAGGGGGTCAAGAAAACTTGGGGCGGCCCGGCGTTTTCTTGATGGACTGCCGCCGCCTTTGCGGCTAGTTGCTTAGCGGCCCGACTTGAACTCCGTCCACAGCCGCGTTTCGAGCCGCTGGATTTCCGGCGGCAGCGGTTTCAGCAGGAACAGCGTCTTGATGACGTCCGGGCTCGGGTACACGGCCGGATCGTTCGCGACGTCCTTGTCGACGTACTTGCGCGCTTCCATGTTGACGCTCGGGTAGTACACCGCGTTCGTGATCGCCGCGTGGACTTGCGGCGTCTCGATGTAGTTGATCCACTGGAGCGCGGCGTCCTTGTGCGCGGCATCCTTCGGGATCGCCATCACGTCGAACCAGACCGGCGCACCACCCTTCGGAATGTAGTACTCGATCTTGTACGCCTTCTTCGCTTCGATCGCGCGGTGCTTCGCGATCACGACGTCGCCCGACCAGCCGTACGCAAAGCAGATGTCGCCGCCGACCAGGTCGTTGATGTAACCCGACGAGTTGAACTGCGTGATGTACGGACGAATTTTCTTCATCATCGCGAGCGCCGCGCGATAGTCGTCCGGGTTCGTGCTGTTCGGGTCCTTGCCGATGTAGTGCAGCGCGGCCGAGAAGACCTGGTCGGGCGCGTCGAGCACCGAGACGCCGCACGTCTTCAGCTTCGAGAGGTACTCGGGTTTGAAGAGGATGTCCCAGTTGTCGAGCGGCACATTGTTGCCGAGGACCTGCTGGACCTTCGTCACGTTGTAGCCTAGGCCGGTCGTGCCGTACGCCCACGGCACCACGTATTTGTTGCCCGGGTCCGCGCCGGCGACGAGCGCCATCAGCGACGGGTCGAGATACTTGAGGTTGGGCAGCTTCGATTTGTCGAGCGGCTGGAAGATGTTCGCGGCGATCTGCTTGCCCGCGTAGTTGCTCGTCGGCACGACGATGTCGTAGCCCGAGTTGCCGGTCAGGAGCTTGGCTTGCAGCGTGTCGTCGCTGTCGTAGTTGTCGTATCTGACCTTGATGCCGGTTTGCTTCTCGAAGTTCGGAATCGTGTCCTTGGCGATATAGTCCGACCAGTTGTACACGTTCAGTTGCGTATCCTTCGCGCTTGCCGTCAAGGCCGCGGTCGCGCACAACGCCGCTGCAGCCAATCGTGCCGCCATTTTTACTTTCATTCGCTTCTCCATCCCGATCGAACCGGGTCGATACCACACCCTTGGCCGTGCCGCCGCCTTGTGCCTAGCGCTCGTCGCTACAACTTACCAATCGCGAAGCGGGCAGCCCCCCTTTGAAACATCGAAAACTACCATTAAATATGGTGCTTTTTGAAAAAAACGCCAAGTTGTCGCGCAAAGGGTACAGCGCTCGGCAGCCATGGCCGCCTAACAGGCTTCTTACGCGCGCTTGGCGCTTCGCCCCAAGGCGAAACCGGCGCAATTTTATCGGGTTATCGCAGGCTGTCCATCGTCCAAAAAAGACATCGGGTAGAGAAGCGGCAATTTGGGGGCGGAATTGGACGCCGCCGGGCGTGAGGCGGACGACGGGCGCCGCGAAATGCGCCCGATACCTTCGGTTCGCTTTCATCGCCGCCGGACGCCGCCGCGCATGCGTTAACATGGCGGTCTTGCCGGTCGCCGGTCTCGAATGAAAGGTCCTCGATGCCATCCAACCTCCATGCCCTGCCCGACAGCCCATGCATCGGCGTCTGCTCGACACTCTTCGACGAAGTCTGCAAGGGGTGCGGGCGCACCGCCGCGGAAGTGTCGAACTGGGTTTTCCTGAGCGACGAAGAAAAGCGCGCGGTGTGGGAGCGAATCGAGCGCGAAGGCACGGCCATGCGGTTTCAGTACGACAAGCTCTGAAAAACGCGTGACGCAAAAAGCAAGCCCCGACCTGATGAACTCAACTTGGCTCAGTGCGTACGCGCAACGGTTTTCGACGCCCGGCCGCGCAACACCAGTCATTAGCAGTTCCAATCAAGAAAAACGGCGCTTGCGAGGTATCGCAAGCGCCGTTTTGATTTGCGGCAGACGGCTGACTTCGGGCGAGAACCGAAATTACTGCACGCCCTGGCTCGCGAGGAAGTCCTCGTAGTTGCCGCCGAAGTCATACAGCGTGCCGTCGGTGCGCACTTCGATGATCCGGTTCGCCAGGCCGCTCACGAACTCGCGGTCGTGCGACACGAAGATCAGCGTGCCTTCGTACTTCTCGAGCGCGATCTGCAGCGACTCGATCGATTCCATGTCCATGTGGTTGGTCGGCTCGTCCATCAACAGCACGTTGTGGCGGCCGAGCATCAGCTTGCCCCAGATCATGCGGCCCTTCTCGCCGCCCGAGAGCACCTTGACCGACTTCTTGATGTCGTCGGCGTTGAACAGCAAGCGGCCCAGCGTGCCGCGCACCATCTGCTCGTCGTCGCCGTCCTTGCGGTAATCGTCGATCCAGTCGGTGAGCGTGACGTCCTTCGGAAATTCTTCATAGGTGTCTTGCGGCATGTAACCGACGTTCGCGTTCTCGGCCCACTTGATGGTGCCGCTATCGGCCTGCACGCCGCCTTGCAGCGTGCGCAGGAGCGTCGTCTTGCCCGCACCGTTCTCGCCGATGATCGCGATGCGCTCGCCCGGCTGCACGCTGATGCTGAAGTTCTTGAAGATCGTGCGGTCGTACTGCTTCGTGATGCCTTCGGCGACCACCGCGATGTTGTGCAGCTTTTTCTCGTACTCGAAGCGGATGAACGGGTTCTGCCGCGACGACGGCTTGAATTCCTCGATTTTGATCTTGTCGATCATCTTGAGGCGGCTCGTGGCCTGGCGGGCCTTCGACTTGTTCGCCGAAAAGCGGCGCACGAAATCCTGCAGGTCGGCGACACGTTCCTTCGCCTTCGCGTTCGCGGCGGCCTGGCGCTCGCGGGCCTGGGTCGACGCGAGCATGTAGTCGTCGTAGTTGCCCGGGTAGACCTTCAGCGTGCCGTAATCCATGTCCGCCATGTGCGTGCAGACCTGGTTCAGGAAGTGACGATCGTGCGAGATGATGATCATCGTCGAGTTGTACTGGTTGAGCACGTCTTCCAGCCAACGGATCGAATTGATGTCGAGGTTGTTGGTCGGCTCGTCGAGCAGCAGCACGTCGGGGTTCGAGAACAGCGCCTGGGCCAGCAGCACGCGCAGCTTCCAGCCCGGAGCGACGTTGCTCATCGGGCCGTTGTGGTCTTCGATGCGGATGCCGATGCCGAGCAGCAGTTCGCCCGCGCGCGCTTCGGCCGTGTAGCCGCCGTATTCGGCGAACTTCGCTTCGAGCTCGGCGGCGTGCATGTAGTCGTCGTCGGTGGCGTCGGGGTTCGCGTAGATCGCGTCGCGCTCGGTCATCGCGGCCCACATTTCGGCGTGGCCCATCATCACGACATCGAGCACGCGCACGTCTTCGTAAGCAAACTGGTCCTGGCGCAGCTTGCCAAGGCGGACGTTCGGCTCGAGCATCACGTTGCCCGAGCTCGGCTCGAGGTCGCTGCCGAGGATCTTCATGAAGGTCGACTTGCCGCAGCCGTTCGCACCGATCAGACCGTAGCGGTTCCCTCCCCCGAATTTGACCGAGATATTCTCGAAGAGCGGCTTAGGCCCGAATTGCATGGTGATATTGGCAGTAGACAGCACGGCGCGTCCCTTTGAATGATAGATCGGCGAAAAACCGGGTATTTTA
>DATGHJ010000479.1:0-3511 GCA_035308085.1 Trinickia sp.
CGCGACGACCTCGTCCATCGTCGAACCGGCGCGCGCGACGAGCGCCCCGCCCGCCTCCACGCGGTCCGCCGACGCGACGATCAGCGCCTTGATCTCCTTCGCGGCGCTCGCGCTCCTTTGCGCGAGACTGCGCACCTCGCCTGCGACGACCGCGAAGCCGCGCCCTTGCTCGCCCGCGCGCGCCGCTTCGACCGCGGCGTTCAGCGCGAGGATGTTGGTCTGGAACGCGATCCCTTCGATCACGCCGATGATGTCGCCGATCTGATTCGAGCTCGTGGCGATCTCGTTCATCGTGCGCACGACTTCGCCGACCACTTCGCCGCCGCGCGCGGCCGTTTGAGAAGCGTCGGACGCGAGCGCGCTCGCCTGCTTCGCGTGATCGGCGTTCTGCTTCACCGTCGACGTCAATTGCTCCATGCTCGATGCGGTCTGCTGCAGCGACGCCGCTTGCTCCTCGGTGCGCTGCGACAGATCGGCGTTGCCGGAGGCGATTTCGCGCGCGCCGTGCGTGATCGCCGCCGACCCGCCGCGCACGTGCGCGACGGTTGAGGAAAGCGCGGTCTGCATGCTCGCGATACCCGCGAACAAGCGGCTCATTTCGTTGTTGCGCGCTACGTTGACCGCGCCCGTGAGGTCACCGGCCGCGATGCGCTCGAAATGGCGCACGGCCCCGTCGATCGGCCTCACGACTGCAGCGACGAGCGCCGCGCGCGCAAACACGCCGATCACGAATGCCGCCACCGCGATCACGGCCGCGGCGATCAAGAGCCGATGGAATTGCGCCTGCGCGTCGTCATAACGCGCTTTTTGATGCGCGACCTGCAGCGCTTCGAGCGCCGTTATCGCTTGCGCGTAGCGGGCATAGAGCGCATCGGCCGTCTGCGCCTGAATGGTGCGGAACGTGTTGAAGTCGTTTTGCCCGAGCGCCTGGAATTCCGGCTCGATCGCCTGCGCGACGAGCGCGGCGCGCGCCGTCTGCACCGCGTCCGCCAGACGCGCCTCTTCGCCGGTGCGCGGCTTCGCGACGGGGTTGCCCAAATATGCGGCCCAGTTGTCGTCGCTGTCCTTCAGCACGCCGTGGGCCTTCGGCAGCAAGTCGTCGCTCGCGCGCCCCATCGAGAACAGCGTCTCGAAGTTGCCAAGCGCGAGGCGCACCTGGAGCATGCGCTCGGAACTCGTCTTGAGATGCGTGAGCGCGGCCGTGTCGGTCGCATACATCTGCTCGAGCGCACCGTTGCTTTGCTGGAGTCCGAGCATGCTGACTGCCATCGTGGCGATCAGCGCGAGCGTGTAGCCCGCAATCGTGAGCGTGAGCCCGCCGCGTATCGTGAAGCGTTTGAACATGGCAATCGGCGTGCGGCCGCGCCCGGGGCGAGGCGGCGCACGTTCCCCTCCGTAGTGGTGTGCGCGCACGGATCGCTCTCTGACGAAGCGTCTGGGTTGGCTGACACGGCCTGCTGCGAGCGGTTTGATGGCGGCGTCGTGCGTGCGGCGCCGCCCAATCTATGCGTTTCCTCGCGATTGCGCAAGGCGCGAAAGTCTCTAGCGTTTCGCCGCCCTAAAGTCATGCGGAAAGCTGCCGTAAATGCGATGTAGAGAGTCCGCATCCACCGTGAAAAAGCGCGGAAAAGCGACAACAGGCGGGCCCGCCAAACCCCCAAGGAGACCCCTCGCCATGCGGCGCCGGCTTATCCGAAAAAAGTTTTCGCCTGCGCCGCCTCCCTTCGCTATCATGACCGCCAACCCACGCGCGGCTTGCCGGGCGCCGCCGCGTGCGGTTCATGCGGTTCATCATCACGGAGGAAGCCACCTATGAGCATCGTCAAAGAATTTAAGGAATTCGCCCTCAAGGGCAACGTGATGGATCTGGCGGTCGGCGTCATCATCGGCGGCGCGTTTTCGACGATCGTCAACTCGATCGTCAAAGACCTGATCATGCCGATCGTCGGCGTGGCCACCGGCGGGCTCGACTTCTCCAACAAGTTCATCCGCTTGGGCAACATCCCCGCGAGCTTCAAAGGCAGTCCTGAGTCGTACAAGGATCTGCAGACGGCCGGCGTCGCCGTGTTCGGCTATGGCTCGTTCATCACGGTGCTGATCAACTTCATCATCCTCGCGTTCATCATTTTCATGATGGTGAAGTTCATCAACAACCTGCGCAAACCGGCTGAAAGTGCCCCGGCCGAGCCGCCGCCTCCGGCCGAAGACGTGCTGCTGCTGCGCGAGATCCGCGATTCGCTGAAGAGTTCGCCGCGCTGACTGAGACTGCCGCACGCGCGCGGCGTCACGCAGGCGCCGCGCCGCTCATCCCCTGCGCCTTCGCGTTCGCCGCGCTCTGGATCACCTCTTCGAGCTGATTGAAATTCACCGGCTTCGTCAGATGCGACGTAAAGCCGGCGGCGAGGCAGCGGCGCACGTCGTCGTCGGTGCCGAAGCCCGTTAGCGCGATCGCGGGCGCCTGAGAGCGCGTGCGGAACGCGCCGATGAAATCGAGCCCGGTGCCGTCCGGCAAACCCACGTCGCTCACGATCAGGTCGAACACCGCGGCTTGTGACGCCGCGAGCGCGTCGGCCACGCGTCCCGCCACGGTCACGTCGTGTCCGAGCCCGCGAATCAATTGCGCCATGACCTCGGCCGTGTCCTCATGGTCCTCGATCAACAGGATCGCCAGCCGCTCTTCCGCGCGGCGCTCGGCGGGTGCAGCCGGCGCCGCTTCGCCCGACGGCTCGGGCACCGTCGGCAGCGTGATCGTGAAGGTCGCGCCGCAGTGCGCCCCCGGGCTCGCGGCGCTCACGGTGCCGCCGTGCACGTCGGTCAGGGCCTTCGTGATCGCGAGGCCCAGCCCGAGCCCGCCGAACTGCTGCGTCATCGTCTGGCTGCCCTGCTCGAACGCGTTGAACAGCTTGCCGATCTGCTCCGGCGCGATGCCGATGCCGGTGTCTTCGATCTCGATCTCAACCTGCATGCGTGAATCACGCGTGCGCACGAAGATGTGACCGCCGTCCGGCGTGAATTTCGCGGCGTTGCGCACGAGGTTCCAGAACATCTGCTGCAGTCGCGCGCGATCGGCGAGCACGTGGTGATTCGTCGCGCGCTTGTCGATATGGACGTCCTGCTGCTTGACCTGGATTTCGCTGCGGAACAGATCGAGCACCGAGTCGATCATCTCGTGCACGTCGACCGTTTCGAGCGAGAGCCTCAGCTTGCCGTTCGCGACCCGAGTCAAGTCGAGCAAGTCGTCGATGAGCCGCGCCTCGAGTTCGATGTTGCGGCGAATCATCTTGACGTTCGAGCGCGCCGCTTCGGGCAAGTCGCCCATGAGCTCCAAGAGATGCGTGCCGGCCAGCACCGGCGTGAGCGGCGTGCGCAGCTCGTGCGAGAGCATCGCGAGGAAGCGGTCCTTCGCGCGATTCGCCTCTTCCGCGGACTGGCGCGCGCTTTGCTCGCCCGCGAGCAGCCGCTCGCGGTCCTCGATCGCCTCGCGCTGCGGATGAATGTCGGTGCAACTGCC
>DATGHJ010000480.1:0-3982 GCA_035308085.1 Trinickia sp.
CCGTCTACCGCCTCGAACTGCAGGTGAGCGACGAGCACCCGACGGTCGAGCTGCGCGATTCAGCGAGCGAGTGGTAGCCGATGGGCCGCAAATCGCTGACCCGGGCGCTTTCCGTCTGGGCAAACGGCACCCGGATCGGCGTCTGGCGGATTCCCCCGCGTGGTCCCATGGAGCTGCAATACGACGACGCGTGGATCGAGGCACCGGCAGGGCGTCCGCTTTCGCTATCGCTGCCGTACAGCCCGAACAACCTGCCGTTGCGCGGCGACGCGGTTCTCAACTATTTCGACAACTTGCTGCCGGATAGCGAAGCGATCCGCGCACGCATCGCAAGCCGTTTCAGAACGGTGTCGACCGATACCTTTGACTTGCTGCAAGTGATCGGACGCGATTGTGTCGGGGCGGTGCAACTGCTCGACGAGGACGAAGCGCCACACGACGTCGCGAGCATCCGCGGCACGCCGCTCACGGAAACGGGCGTCGAAGCCCTGCTCGAGCAAACCGTTAGCGGGCGGGCGCTCGGCGCGAGTGGCGCCGATGGCGACGAATTCCGTCTGTCGCTCGCCGGCGCGCAGGAAAAGACCGCGCTCCTGTGGCACGGCGGCACATGGATGCTGCCCCACGGCGCGACGCCGACGACGCACATTCTCAAGCTGCCGCTCGGCCTCGTCGGCAACAAGCGGGCCGATCTCAGCACGTCGGTCGAAAACGAATGGCTGTGCTTGGAGATTCTCGCGGCGTACGGCCTGCCGGTGGCGCGCGCGGAGATCAAGACGTTCGGCGCGCAGAAAGTGCTGAGCGTCGAGCGCTTCGACCGCCGCCTGCACGAGTCGAAAGCGTGGCTGCTGCGCCTGCCGCAAGAGGATTTTTGCCAGGCGCTGGGCGTGCCGCCGTATCGGAAGTACGAAGCCGACGGCGGGCCGGGCATGCGCGATATCGCGCAGATTCTGCGCCGCTCGGAGCGCGCCGAGACGGACATCGAAACGCTGGTGGCGGCGCAGATCGTCTTCTGGATGCTCGCCGCGCCGGATGGCCATGCCAAGAATTTCAGCCTGCATTTGCTGCCCGGCGGGCGCTGCCGCCTGACACCGCTTTATGACGTGATGTCGATTTGGCCGGTCGAAGGCGACGGGCCGAGCCAGTGGTCGTGGCACAAGGCGAAGCTCGCGATGGCGATCGAGGGCACGAGCAAGCACTACGCGATGAAGGAGATTCAGCGCCGGCATTTCAATGCGATGGCGCCGAAATGCTTCTACGGACACAACGCCGAGCCGATCATGACGCGCTTGATCGAAGCGACGCCCGGCGTGATTCAGGCGGTCGCGGCGCGCTTGCCGGCCGCGTTTCCGCTCAAGGTCGCCGAGCGGATTTTCAAGGGCTTGCAAGTTTGCGCCGAGCAACTCGACGCGGCGCCGGCGTGAAGACACCGATGTCGTGCCGCGCGCTAACGCCGCCGAGACACCGCCGAGACACGTGCTCGCGCCGTGCCCGAGCGCGTCACTTGCGCTGTTCGTCGCTTGCAGCGGCAGCCGGCAATTCCTCGTTCATCGCCGCACAAACCGCATCGGCAAAACGCTGTAGCGCCGGCAGCGAGCCGCACACGCTGTGATACGTTTCGCGGCCGATGCGTGCGTCCACCAGGACTTGCATGCCTGCTTTCGTCGCAATTTCAAGAATGTTCATTTTCGCCTCCCCATCACGCCGTTGGTTATCAGCGTTGCGATGCCGACTGAGCGTTTGGCATTTATGGCTTTTGGATCGGCGCGATTCCAATGAATCGCGGCAAAAGCCCAGTCGGCACCCCCCCTCGCTGATTATTATTTGGCGCTTGCCACCAATTGCGTGTGCGACAAAGGACGCATTGATCTCGCAAATCGAATCGCAAGTAAGTTTCACGCCTGCGTATTTTCTCGTGCTTCGTCTTGCCGGGAATGTGCGGCCGCGCACAGGCCGCTGTTCCCAATGTCTGCTATCCCGCTTATCGCCCGCAATGGCTTGCGCCACCTGCTCCTCGCGCCGCATCACCGCTCCGGCGCAACCCCTGTAGCCCCGTTTTGTTTGCTGCTTATATACGACGAATTCTAGGTGTCGGAATTAGCGCAAACAACACGATTCCGAGTAACGGATTCCCGTAAATGTTAACCCGCCGCATGTTTTTACCGATAGGGCTTACGAGATCAGGAATTCGCGCAGCGCTTATTCTCTTTAACGGCGCGATGCGGAGAAACCTTTAGGCTTGGCGAAATCGACATGCCGACCCCGATCAGCCCGTCTTGCGCACCGGCGGGAAGTGCCGCTTGCCCGATCCCGGCATGAGACGCCGGAAGCGTTCCTTCTTGTGCTCCTCGTCGAAGTGCGCAAGCGACGTCTTGACGAGGTCGCTGCGCGAGACGATGCCGGCGAGCTGCATCGTCTCGCGGTCTTCGACCACCGGCAGCCGCTCGACGCCGTGTACCGCAAGGCGGGTGGCGACGGCGCGGCACGATTCGCTCACGAGCGCGACCGGCATCGAATGGCCGGCAAACGCGTCGGCGACGCGCGTGTCCGGGCCGAAACCGTCCGCGCCGTCTTGCAGCGCAAGCAGCCTTTCGCGAACGGCGATGCCCGCAAGCACGCCTTCGCGCACGACGGGGTACGCGCGATGCGTCTGCATCGGACCGAAGAAAGCGATCAGCGTTTCGCGCACCGTCATGTTGCCGTCGATCGTCTGCACCGAGCGCGTCATGACTTCATCGACATAGTGGCGCTCGAGTGGATCGACGCCGTATTCGCGGTAGATGTGATAACCGCGGCGCGCGATCTTCTCGGTCATGATCGAGCGGCGCATGACGACGGTCGCAAAGCCGTGTGCGACGAGCGTCGCGGCGAGCAGCGGCAGCAGCGCGTTGACGTCGTGCGTGAGTCCGAACGCGAACACGATCGCGGTGAGCGGCGCGCCGAGCGTGGCGCCGAGCGTCGCGGCCATGCAGACGAGCGGCCACAGCGCAGGCTCGCCCCCCGGCAGCACATGGCCCAGCACGACGCCGAGCCCCGCGCCGAGCATCAGAAGCGGCGCGAGCACCCCGCCCGACGTGCCCGAGCCGAGCGCGATCACCCAGATGATCGCCTTCACGACGAGGATCGCCACGGCGATCTGCAACGGCAGACTTTGATGCAGCAGGTCGCCGATCACGTCGTAACCGACGCCGAGCGCGCGCGGTTCGATGAAGCCGCCGATGCCGACCACGATTCCGCCGAGCGCGGGCAACCACATCCAGTGTATGGGGAGCTTGTGGAACCAGTCTTCGACTTGATAGAGCGCCGCTGACAAGCCGGACGCCAGCGCGCCGCACAAGAGCCCGGCGATCACGCAGGAAACGAGCGACGCGGCGCCGGGCGCGGCCGTTTGCAGCGGAAACAGCGGGCCGGTGCCGAAGAATACGGCGCGCGCGAAGCCGGCGACCGCGCAGGCAAGCGCGACCGGCAGGAAACTGCGCGGGCGCCATTCGAAGAGCAGCAATTCGACGGCCAGCAGCACGGCGGCGACCGGCGTGCCGAAGACCGCCGTCATGCCCGCCGCCGCGCCCGCCACGAGCAGCGTCTTGCGTTCGGCCGACGTGAGTTTGATGAATTGCGCGAGCAGCGAGCCGAGCGCGCCGCCGGTCATGATGATCGGGCCTTCGGCGCCGAACGGGCCGCCGCTGCCGATCACGATGCCCGACGACAGCGGCTTGAGCACGGCGACCTTCGGCGACATGCGGCTCTTGCCGAACAGGATCGCTTCGATGGCTTCGGGAATGCCGTGGCCGCGAATCTTCTCGGAGCCGAAGCGCGCCATCAACCCGACGATCAAGCCGCCTGCCACCGGGATAAGGATGACCCATGGGCCGAGCGTGTTGAGTGCGGGCGAATGCTCGGCGATCGAGAACGTGCCGAAGAAGAACAGATTCGTAAACAGATGAATCAGATCGAGCAGCACGACCGCGGCGATCGTGCTCATCAC
>DATGHJ010000481.1:0-2789 GCA_035308085.1 Trinickia sp.
CTCGATGAAACCGAGCACGGCACGATGAAGAGCCTGCAATTCTTCGACGCGCAAGGCCACGCCGTACACAAGGTGTTCCTGCGCGCGCATAGCGACCACGCGGCATTCGACGCGTTCGTCGAGCGCTGGCGCATGCCCGAGCAGGCCGCGGGCCTCGACGTCGCCGCCGCGCGCGAGCCAGCAGCCGTGCGCCCCGACAGCGAGATCGACGTCGACGGCTTTCACGCGGCCTGGGCCGCCATGACCGATACGCATCAGTTCTTCGGCATGCTGCGCACGTTCGGGCTTGCGCGCACCCAGGCGCTGCGGCTCGCCGAGCGCCGCTTCGCGCGGCCGGTCGCGGCGGATTCGCTGAGGCTCGTGCTCGAAAGCGCCGCGGCGACGCAACTGCCGATCATGGTTTTCGTCGGCAATCACGGGACGATCCAGATCCACACCGGGCCGGTGCAGACGATACGCGCGATGGGGCCGTGGCTGAACGTGCTCGATCCCGGCTTCAACCTGCATTTGCGTGAGGACCTCATCGCTCAGGCATGGGTCGTGAAGAAGCCGACAAGCGACGGGATCGTCACGTCGCTGGAGTTATTCGACGCCAACGGCGAGAACATCGCGATGCTGTTCGGCGCGCGCAATCCCGGCTCGCACGAGCTTGAAGCGTGGCGCGAGCTGGCGGCCAGTTTGCTGGCTCTCGACGGCGGCGAGGCGTCGGCGTGAGCGGGGCGATCGTAAATCGCGGGCGGCGCGCTTTTGTCGGCGGTTCGGGCGCCGCGGCGGTCGCGCTGTGCGTCGGCGGCGCGGGCGGCCTGGCCGCCGCTGGCCGCGCCATCGCGGGCGAGCCGCAGCAGCAAGACAAAACCGCGAGCAGCGACGCCCGGCGCGTCGTCGTCATCGGCGGGGCGCTCGCCGAAATCGCCTATGCGCTGAACGCGCAGGCGAGGCTCGTCGGCGCCGATACGACCTGCACCTATCCGGACGCGGCGCGCAAGCTGCCGAAAGTCGGGTATCAACGGGCGCTGTCGGCGGAAGGGCTGCTCTCGCTGCGGCCCGATCTCGTGCTCGCGTCCGCCGAAGCGGGGCCGCCCGCGGTGCTGTCGCAAGTCAAGCGCGCAGGAGTTGCCGTGCGTTCGATCACCGAAGGCCACGACGTCGAAACGGTGCGCATGAAGATAGGCGGTGTTGCAAGTGCGCTCGACGCGCAAAGCGCCGCCGCGTCCCTTCTCGCCCGCTTCGACAGCCAATGGCAAGCGACGCATGCTGCGCTCGCCGCATCGCCGCTCGCGCAAGCGGCCCGCCAAGGCAAAGCCCCGCGCGTGCTGTTCGTGCTGAACCACACGGGCAACCAGGCGCTCGTCGCCGGACAACGCACGGCGGCCGACGCGATGCTCGTCTATGCCGGCGCGCGCAACGTCATGCAAGGCTTCGCGGGCTACCGGCCGTTGACGGCGGAGGCGCTGGTCGCCGCGGCGCCCGACATCGTGCTGACCACCGACGAAGGGCTCGCCGCGACCGGCTCGGCGAAAGCGCTCTTGACGGCGCCCGGTTTCGCCGAGACGCCGGCCGGCCGCGCGCAGCGCCTCGTCTCGCTCGACGCGCTGTTCCTGCTCGGCTTCGGGCCGCGCTTGCCGGAGGCGGTCGCGGCGTTGAACCGGAAGCTGGCCGCCGCGTGACGCCATATCGACGAAACCCCGCAGGCCATTCGTGCGGCGCGCGCCCGATGCCGAACGCCCTGCTCGATTTGCATTTGCCATGAACGCCGACTCCGCCTCCTCGTCCCGCGTGCCTGCTAGTCGTGGCATGCGCCATCGCAAGGACACCGCGCCAAGCGGACTCGCCGCACGCCGGCGCCGCGCTGCGAGCGTCATGCTTGCGACGCTCGCCGTACTGCTCGCGGCGTCGATGCTGGCTGCCGTGTGCATCGGCGCGTACCGCGTCACGCCGATAGAAGTTCTGACAGCGCTCGCAACCGATCCGGCCCAATCGCAAAACGAAGCGCTTCAGCAGATCCGCTCCGTCATCGTGAACATCCGCTTGCC
Organism: Trinickia sp.; assembly: GCA_035308085.1. Taxonomy (GTDB): domain Bacteria; phylum Pseudomonadota; class Gammaproteobacteria; order Burkholderiales; family Burkholderiaceae; genus Trinickia_A. The sequence goes on from DATGHJ010000481.1 coordinate 2,034, forward strand.
CCGAGTGCTGCTCGCGGTGCTGGTCGGCATCGGCTTCGGCGCGGCCGGCAGCGCGTTGCAGGCGCTCTTTCGCAATCCGCTCGCCGATCCGGGCTTGATCGGCGTATCGAGCGGCGCGGCGCTCGGCGCCTCGACGCTGATCGTGCTCGGCCCGCTGCTGTTCGCCGCGCCGGCCGCGCTCGGCTGGCTGCCCGTCGCGGCATTCGCGGGCGCGCTCGCGGTCGCCTCGCTCGTCTATCGGCTGGCCGCAGCGCGCGGACGGCTCGCGCTGCCGCTGCTGCTGCTCGCCGGCATCGCCATCAACGCGCTCGCAGGCGCGGCGATCGGCCTGCTCACCTACGTCGCCGACGATGCGCAATTGCGCTCGCTCACGTTCTGGAGCCTCGGCAGCCTGGGTGGCGCGCAATGGGCGATGCTCGGCGCAGTGCTGCCGCTCGCGCTGCTCGGCGTCGCCTGGCTCTATCGCCAGCGCAATGCGCTCAACGCGCTCCAGCTCGGCGAAGCCGAAGCGCTGCACCTCGGCGTGCCCGTGCACGCGGTCAAGCGCAGCGTGCTCGTGGCTTCGGCGATGTGCGTCGGGGCGCTAGTGTCCTGCACGGGGGCGATCGGCTTCATCGGGCTCGTCGCACCGCATTGCGTACGGCTCGCCTGCGGCCCCGATCAGCGCGCCGTGATGCCCGGCGCGATGCTGCTCGGCGCGGCGCTCACGGTGCTCGCCGACCTCGCCGCGCGCACGCTCGCCGCCCCGGCCGAAGT
>DATGHJ010000482.1:0-2192 GCA_035308085.1 Trinickia sp.
CCCCCCGAGGGGGCTGATGCCTCCCTTGGGGCGGCCCGGCGGCAGTCATCCATGAAAAGGAAAACTGCCGTTGCGCTCGCCGCTGCCGTTTTTGCATTGCCTGTCGCGCTCTCGCTTGCGCCTGCGGCGCGGGCCGATACGCTCGTCATGCAAAACCAGCCGTCCGGCGTGCTGTCGCTCTCCGCGCAAGCCAGCGCCGAGGTACCCGAGGACGTCGTCAACATCACGCTCTTCTACGAGCAGGAAGCGAAAGACCCGGCCTCGCTCACCGACGCGCTGAATCAGCGCGCCGACGCGGCGTTGAAGCAAGCAAAAGGCGTGTCCGGCGTGACGGCGCGCACCGGTTCGTTCTCGATCTTTCCGTCGACCGACCGTGACGGCCGTATCTCCGCATGGCGCGGCCGCACCGAGGTTGTGCTCGAATCGCGTGATTTCGCCGCCGCCTCGAAGCTTGCTGGTCAGATGAGCGCGAACATGCAGGTGGGCAACGTCGCATTCACGCTGTCGCCGGAAGCCCAGCGCGCAGCGGAAGAAAAGCTGAGCGGCCAGGCGATCGCGTCGTTCCGCCAGCAAGCGAGTGCGGCCGCGCAGGCGTTCGGCTACAACGGCTATACGATTCGCGACGTCAACGTCGGCCGCAACGGCATCTCGCCGCGGCCCATGATGATGGCCATGGCGGCGCCGATGGGCGCCAACGCGAAATCGTCCGCGCCGGTTCCGATCGAAGGCGGCACGACGACGGTAACCGTCAACGTATCGGGCTCCGTGCAGATGACACGCTAAGCGCGCGCGTAACACTCCGCGCTCCCGCAAAAAAAACGCCGGCACATGCCGGCGTTTTCGCTTTCAGCGCGCGCATCATTTTGCGTTGACAGTCTGCGACTGCACGCTCCGCGCACGCCGATACGACCACACGAGCAAGCCCGCGCCCGCGATGATCATCGGCAGCGACAGCCACTGCCCCATCGACAAGCCCATAGCCAGCAGGCCGAGAAAATCGTCGGGCTCGCGCGCGAATTCGACCGTGAAGCGCGCGAGACCATAGCCGATCAGGAATACCGCCGACGCGGCCCCGACCGGGCGCGGCTTGCGTGTGAAGAACCACAGCACGAGAAAGAGCGCGACGCCTTCGAGCGCGATCTCATACAGCTCCGACGGATGGCGCGGCAGCATGTGATAGTGCGCGTACACCTCGGCCAGATTCCATTTCGCCGCGAGTTGCGGATGCGTCGCGAGCCACCCGGCGTCTTCGTTCGCCGCAGTGGGGAACATCATCGCCCACGGCGCATCCGGCGAGGTCACACGGCCCCACAGCTCGCCGTTGATGAAGTTGCCGAGACGCCCTGCGGCGAGCCCCGTCGGCACCATCGGTGCGACGAAATCGGTCACTTGCAGCCAGGTGCGCTTGCGCTGATACGCGAACAGGATCATCGCGAACGTCACGCCGAGAAAGCCGCCGTGAAACGACATGCCCCCTTCCCAGACTTTGAAGATGTCAAGCGGATTCGCGAAGTAATAGCTCGCCTTGTAGAACAGGACGTAGCCGAGACGGCCACCGAGAATCGTGCCGAGCACGCCGTAGAACAGCATGTCGTCGATGTCCTTCGGGGTCCAGCCTTGCGCGGCGACGTGCGGCAGACGCAGCCGCAGGCGGCCGACCACGATCGCCATGATGAACGCCACCAGATACATGAGGCCGTACCAACGCACGGCGAGCGGACCGAGATGAATCGCAATGGGATCGAAATTGGGGTGGATGAACATGAATCAGTGTGGATCAGAGAGGGTATCGAGCCAGGACGCCCGTAATGATGTCATAAAAGCCTTATATCACCGGCGAGATGTACGTGAAAAACGCGGCCACGATCGACTAGCGCAATCGCACCAACTAAGTCACTGGCCCGCTAACGCGAGCGGGCACGCCGCTTTGCCCCGCCCCGCTCGCCCGGCGCGTCGACGACGGCCGCCGCGTGGGCGCGCACGATGTCGATGAAGCCGGCCAACACGGGGCTCACCTCGGCGGTACGCCACGCGAGCCCCGTCTCGACGACCGGCACCGCCCCTACGAGCGGCCGGTACACCACCCCGGTGCGCCGCAGGTTACGCAACGATTGCGGCACCAGCGCGACACCCATCCCCGCCGATACCAAACTGACGATCGTCTGCATCTTGATTGCCTCCTGCCCGATGCG
>DATGHJ010000483.1:0-11593 GCA_035308085.1 Trinickia sp.
CGCCACGCGGGCCGGCGGGATCATGGCCTCCGAGGACAACTTCGTCGTCCGGATCAAGGGCCGGGGCGCCCATGCGGCGCGGCCGCATATGGGCATCGACCCCATCGTCGTCGGTTCCGAGATCGTGCTGGCGCTGCAGACGATCGTCGCGCGCAACGTCGCGCCGCTCGACATGGCGATCATCACGGTCGGCGCAATCCACGCGGGCGAGGCGCCGAACGTGATTCCCGACAGCGCGGAAATGCGCCTCTCCGTGCGTGCGCTCAGGCCCGAGGTGCGCGATCTCCTCGAAAAGCGCATCACCGAAGTGATTCACGCGCAGGCCGCCGTGTACGGCGCGCGCGCCGAGATCGACTACCAGCGCCGCTATCCGGTGCTCGTCAACGACTTGGAGATGACCGCCTTCGCTCGCCGGGTCGCGCTCGACTGGGTCGGCGAGGCCGGCCTGATCCGAGACATGGAGCCGCTCACGGGCAGCGAGGACTTCGCGTTCCTGCTCGAACGGTGCGCGGGCAGCTACCTGATCATCGGCAATGGCGACGGGGAGGGCGGCTGCATGGTCCACAACCCGGGCTACGACTTCAACGACGACTGTCTTGCGACAGGCGCTGCGTACTGGGTGAAGCTCGCCGAGGCGTTTCTCGTTTGAGCGCGAATTAGCGCCTGAAGCCGCCCGAGCGGCCAGAGCACAACTCATGGAGAGAATATGAACGGCCCCCACGCTCACTATCGTTCGCTGTCGACCGGAGTTGGCGCTTTAGCGCTTACTCCGGTCCCATGCAAAGCGTCGACCGGAGTTGGCGCTTTAGCGGTGACTCCGGTCCCATGCAAAGCGCCCCCCGAGGGGGCGGCTGCCATCCACGGCCGGCTTTGCAAAGCCGGCCGGCTGCGCAGGCGCGCAGCGGTGCTCCGCGAATTCCCCGCGACGCCTCTTGGGGCGGAACCGGCGCCCGGACGGGAGGCAGCATGAACTATTCCGCCGCTGACGCAACCGGCCCGCGGAGCGCCGGCACCGGCGTCGCCCCAACCAAGCGCATCTCGAAGCCGTTGGCGATGGCCGCGATCACGATCGGCAACGGCCTCGAGTTTTTCGACTTCACGATCTACAGCTTCTTCGCGACGATCATCGGCAAGCTGTACTTCCCGGTTCACGGATCGCTCGCGCAATTGATGCTGGCCGTGGGTACCTTCGGCGTCGGCTTCATCATGCGGCCGATCGGCGGCATCGCGCTCGGCGCCTACGCGGACCGCGCGGGCCGCAAGGCCGCGATGAACCTCTCGCTGTGGCTCATGACGCTCGGCTCGGCGATCATCGCATTCGCGCCGACTTACGCGACGATCGGCCTTGCCGCGCCGGCGCTCGTCATCCTCGCGCGGCTGATCCAGGGCTTTGCGATCGGCGGCGAGGTCGGCGCGTCCACCTCCCTCCTGCTCGAATACGGCAGCGACCGCACGCGCGGCTTCTACGGCAGCTGGCAGTTCGTGAGCCAGGGGCTCAACACGGTGTGCGGATCGCTGCTTGGCGTGGTGTTGGCGGCGAGCCTATCGAGGCCGTCGCTCGAGAGCTGGGGCTGGCGCATTCCGTTCGTGATCGGGATGGCGATGGGGCCGATAGGCACCTATATCCGCCGGCATCTCGACGAGACGCTGCCGGGCGTCGAGACCGACGCTCGCCAGCCGGTGGCGCCGGCCGCCGAGCCCGTCGCGCACCCCGCGCGCACGATCTTCCGCCACCACGCGGGCGCGATCACGGCGGGCGTCGTGACGACGATCGGCGGCACTGCGGCGAACTACATCGTGCTGTTCTATTTATCGACTTACGCGATCCGGATGCTGAACATGCCGATGTCGTTCGCGCTGTGGGCATCGTGGACCGCCGCCCTCATGACCGTGATCTGCTCGCCGTTTGCGGGGGCGCTGTCGGACCGCGTCGGCCGCAAGCCGGTGCTGTGGGTGTCGCGCGTGCTGCTGGTGCTCGTGGTCTATCCGGCGTTCATGCTGATCAATGCCTATCCGACCGTGCCCGTGCTGCTTTCCGTGGTCGCCGTTCTCGCAGTGCTGGTCGCGTTCACCGCCGTGCCGAACATCGTGATGTTGCCCGAGCTGTTTCCGCGCGAGATTCGGGCGACCGGAATGTCGGTCGTCTACTGCCTCGGGGTGTCGATTTTCGGCGGCTTCGCGCAGTTCTTCGCGACGTGGCTGATCGCGTTGTCGGGCAACCCGCTCGCCCCGGCCTGGTACCTGATCGGCTGCGGGGGCGTGTCGTTGCTTGCGCTTCCGTTCGTCCGCGAGACGGCGGGGCGGCCGATCGACTGACGGTCTTCGATACCGCCCGAGACCTTCTGGATTATTGAAGAATCAGCCGCAGTTGCGCGTCGGCGTGCTCGCCCGGCGTGCGCGCGAAGCCGCTCTTCGTATAGCGGTGCCAACGTCCGAGCACGTAGCTGATGACGAGGCTCGCGCGCACGGCTGGGTCGTAGTCGGTCGGCAGCGGCACCGGGGCCTCGGCTGGTTTCTGGTTGGCCTCCATCAGTCCCAGCCGCAGACACTGCTTGAGCGACGCTTCAATGCGCTCGAGCATCTGCGTGACCCGTTCGGCGAGCCGTTCGTGCTCGCCGACGAGCGCCTCGCCCGTCAACACGCGCGTCATGCCGGGATTTTTTGCGGAAAAGTTGAGCAGCATCAAGCCGATCGCGCGCGCCTGCAGCACGCCGTTCGGCTCCTTCGCCGTGATCTGGTTGACGAGGCCGAAAAAGGTCTCTTCGATGAACTCGATCAGCGCTTCGAACATCTGCGCCTTGCTCGCGAAATGGCGATAGAGCGCGGCTTCCGATACGCCGAGCCGTGCAGCCAGCGCCGCGGTCGTGATCTTTTCGCTTTTTGGGGCTTCCAGCATCGCGGCGAGCGTCTGGAGGATATGGACCCGCCGCTCGCCGGGTTTCAAGCGCGCAGCGCGGGCGCCGGCTGGATGGCTGTCTTCCGAGTGGTCCTGTTGGTACTGCGCGTCTTCGCCATTTACGGCCGCGTCATGCTTTTGAGTCGGCTGCATTTCTGTCGCCCCGATCGAGTACTCAGTCGAAGTGATTTTAGCGAACGAATACGACGATCGACATAGTGCGGACGACCCGTGCCGGGCTGGCGCCCCGGCGCGCCGTTTGGCGTCTGCGGCGACGGCAGATGGCGGACGATCCAAACCGTCTTGATTCCCAAGCGCTTGTAGCGCTTCAGGTGTCCACGCGTGTCTTCGACGAGGATCGCGTCGGCCAGCGGCACGTGCGCGTCGCGCATCGCCCGGCGCAGCATCGAGGCGTCGGGTTTCGCACGCCACGCGCGGCGGTCGCGCATGTGCTCGATTGCGATCACGCGCTCGAACAGGCGCTCGATCGAGAGCTCTCGCAGCACGGCGCGCGCGTAGGCTTGCGGCCCGTTGGTCAGCACCATCTTGCGTCCCGGCAGCGCGGCAACGAGGCGCGCGAGGCCGCGCTCGGCGCGCACCATCGACCTGAGGTCGGGGAACGTGTGCACTTCTTTCAGGAAGTCGTGCGGATCGATCGGATGATGTCGTGTGAGCCCGAGCAAGGCCGCGCCGTAGCGCTGCGTGTAGCCGGTGCGCAGACGGTTCGCTACATCGCGCTCGACTTGCAGCGCATCGATGATGTACTGCGTCATCGCTTGATTGATCGCCGGAAAGATCTTGTACGACGCGTGGTGCAGCGTGTTATCGAGATCGAACAGCCAGACGGGGCCGCCTGTGTTGACGTGCGGCCGGCGCCGCGTGGAGCGAGAGGTGGGCATGGCAGTGGGGCGGTGCGGGATACGTGCGCCCGGACAACAGGCGAAGCACGGCGCAATGACGCGCGCCGCGCTTCGCTCAGGCCGGCTCAGTGCGAGCGGATCATCGTGCCGAACGGCTGCTCGGTCAGGATTTCGAGCAGCACCGAGTGCTCGATCCGGCCGTCGATGATGTGCACCGAGCGCACGCCGCTCTTCGCGGCGTCGAGCGCGGACGCGATCTTCGGCAGCATGCCGCCCGAGATCGTGCCGTCGGCGAAGAGCGCGTCGATCTCGCGCGCCGACAGATCCGTCAGCAGGTTGCCCGCCTTGTCCATCACGCCGGGGATGTTCGTCATCATCACGAGCTTTTCGGCGTTGAGCACGACAGCGAGCTTGCCCGCGACCAGATCCGCGTTGATGTTGTACGAGAGGCCGTCTTCGCCGAAGCCGATCGGCGAGATGACCGGAATGAACGCGTCGTCCTGCAGCGCGCGTACGACGGCCGGGTTGATCGCCTCGACTTCGCCGACTTGGCCGATGTCGACATATTGGCCGGGGTTGTCGCGGTCGGGCATCATCAGCTTGCGCGCGTGGATCAGGCCGCCGTCCTTGCCCGTGAGGCCCACCGCGTGGCCGCCGAAGTGATTAATGAGCGTGACGATGTCCTGCTGCACTTCGCCGCCGAGCACCCATTCGACGACTTCCATCGTTTCTTCGTCGGTGACGCGCATGCCCTGAATGAACGTACCTTGCTTGCCGATCTTCTTGAGCGCCTGGTCGATCTGCGGGCCGCCGCCGTGCACGATCACCGGGTTGATGCCGACCAGCTTCAGCAGAATGACGTCGCGCGCGAAGCCTTGCTTCAGGCGCTCTTCGGTCATTGCGTTGCCGCCGTATTTGATGACCACGGTCTTGCCGTGATACTGGCGAATATAGGGCAGCGCTTCCGCGAGAATTTCGGCTTTCAGTGTGGGGGCAATCTGCGAGAGGTCGACGGGCTCGGACATGGCGGCAAACTCGGCACGGAACAAACGGTTGAGACAGGCGAAACACGGCGAATTGTACAGGACTGGCGCGGCGCAGCACGGTTTTTACCGGTCATCCAAACGTCATAGGACGGTGGTTTTTACGCAGTTCTCCGGCGAGCCCCGCGAGCCGTGGCATCATGCATTTATCCGCTTGATTCGACTCCGTTTCGCTTGTTGTTTCGACGCGTCATGACTCACTCAGGCTCTTCCTCCCCGACTCGCTCCGCGCGGCCCGCCGGCGCGAGCGCACGCTGTCCGCGCTGCGGCCGCGCGTTCGATTGCGGCAAGTGCGCCGACCCATCCGAGCCGTTCAACTGCTGGTGCACCTCGATGCCCGCCATGCCGCCCGAGCGCTTGGTACCCAATATGCGTTGCCTGTGCCCGGAGTGTCTCGCCGAGGCAATCGTCACGGTGTCTCCGGAAGCGCCGAGCGGTTAAACTGGTCCGATGCACCGAATCACCAACACCGGCCGCGTGAATCTCGGCCATCTGTTCTGGCTGCGTTGCCTGGCGATCATCGGCCAGCTCGTCACCATTGCCGTCGTGCAGATTTTCTTCGGCGTGCATTTGCCGTTGCCGGCCATGCTCATGGTGATCACGCTCGAAGTCGTCTTCAATGCGCTCACCTGGATACGTGTCGCGCGGGCGCGGCCCGAGACCAATTTCGAGTTGCTCGGCCAGTTGTGGGTCGACCTCGGTGCGTTGTCCGCACTGCTCTTTCTGTCGGGCGGCACAACGAACCCGTTCGTCTCGCTCTACCTGCCTTCGCTCGCGATCGCCGCCGCCGTCCTGCCGTGGCACTTGATGATCTGGCTAGCGGCGTTCGCGGTCTGCTGCTACGCGGCGCTCGGGTTCGATTCGATCCCGCTCAACATGGACAACCCCGCCAACCTGTTCGACTACTATCGCGCCGGCATGTGGGTGAACTTCATGGTGAGCGTCGGGCTGATCGCGTGGTTCGTTGCGCGCATGTCGAACGGGCTGCGTCTGCGCGACGCCGCGCTCGCCGAGGCGCAGCAGCGCCTTTTGCGTGATGAGCGCGCGGTCGCGCTAGGCGTGCAGGCGGCCACGGTCGCCCACGAAATCGGTACGCCGCTCTCGACCATCGCGATGCTTTCCGAGGAGTTGCGTGACGCGGCTTGCCGCGACAAAGGGCTCGCGCCGTATTCCGCCGATCTGGAACTGCTCGAACAGCAGATGACGCTCTGCACGTCCGCGCTCGCGCGCTTACGAAGCCGCGCATCGGTGCCGTCGCATCGGCAAACGCTCGACGAGTGGCTCGAAAGCTTTGCCGCCCAGTGGCGGTTGCGCCATCCGCACGTGAAATTCGAGCGGATCGGCGCCGTGCCCACAGGCGTATGGCTTGACGACACGGTCGCCGTCAGCCAGATTCTGACCATCCTGCTCGACAACGCCGCGCGCGCGAGCCGCGATCGCGTGACGCTTGCCGCATCGAGCGCGAATGGCGAAATCGAATTCGAGGTCTGTGATTCAGGGCCGGGCATTCCGCCGCAGTTGCGCGGCAGGCTCGGCGCGATGCCGGTAGACAGCACGCAAGGTGGCCACGGCGTGGGGCTCTATCTGGCTTTCACGGCTGCGGCGCGGCTTGGCGGACAGGTCGAGCTTGCCGACGGCAAGCCGCGCGGTACGCGCGCGGTGCTTCGTTTGCCCGCAGCCAAATGGGAGGCAGGCGCAGGCCACGCCGCCTCCGCATCAACCGATACGAGGGAGAAAAACACATGAGCGATATGAATTTCCTGGTCATCGACGACGACGAAGTGTTCTCGGGCATCCTGGCCCGAGGGCTGACGCGCCGGGGCTACACGGTTCATACGGCGCCGAATGCCGACGAGGCGATCAAGCTCGCGAACCAGCAGAAGTTTGGGCAGATCACGGTCGATCTGCATTTGGGAGGCGATTCGGGTTTGAGTCTCGTCGCACCGCTGCGCGAATTGCAGCCCGACGCGCGGATGCTGATTCTCACCGGCTACGCGAGCATTGCGACCGCCGTGCAGGCGGTGAAGGACGGCGCCGACAACTATCTCGCGAAGCCGGCCAACGTCGAATCGATTCTCTCGGCGTTGCAGAACGAGGCGAGCGCTGCGACGGCTGAGGAGGCCATCGAGAATCCGACGCTGCTCTCCGTCGCGCGGCTCGAATGGGAGCACATTCAGCGAGCGCTGGCTGAGAATGGCGGCAATATCTCGGCGACGGCGCGTGCGCTGAACATGCATCGGCGCACGCTGCAGCGCAAGCTCTCGAAGCGGCCGGTGAAGCAGTAACGTTTGTTCACGTTTTCGACGTCGAATAAAAAACGGGCGGTCCTGCGCGATGCAGGCCGCCCGTGTTCTATTGGTTTAGCTACCGCTTACAGCACGTAGCGAGACAGATCCTCGCTTTGCGAGACTTCGCCCAGCGCGCTATCGACGTATGCCGCATTGATCTTCACCGCTTGGCCCGAGTGATTGCCCGCCGCGAACGATACTTCCTCGAGCAGCTTTTCGATCACCGTGTACAGGCGCCGCGCGCCGATGTTCTCGGTCTTTTCGTTGACCGAGAACGCGATTTCGGCCATCCGGCGGATGCCGTCTTCGGCGAAATCGAGCTGCACGCCTTCGGTCGCGAGCAGCGCCTGGTATTGCTTGACGAGGCTCGCGTCGGTGGCGACGAGAATTGCTTCGAAGTCCTCAACCGACAGCGAATCGAGCTCGACGCGGATCGGAAAGCGCCCTTGCAGCTCGGGGATCAAGTCGCTTGGCTTCGACAGATGGAACGCGCCGCTCGCGATGAAGAGGATATGGTCCGTCTTCACCGTGCCGTACTTCGTGTTGATCGTCGTGCCTTCGACGAGCGGCAGCAGATCGCGCTGCACGCCCTGGCGGGACACTTCGGCGCCGCCCGCCTCGCTGCGCGAGGCGATTTTGTCGATTTCGTCGAGGAACACGATGCCGTTCTGCTCGACGTTCTGCACGGCCTTCGCCTTCACTTCCTCGTCGTTGAGCATCTTCGATGCTTCTTCGTCCGTCAGCACCTTCAGCGCTTCCTTGACCTTTAGCTTGCGGCGCGATTTCTTGCCGCCGCCCAGATTCGCGAACATCGCGCGGATCTGCTCGGTCATGTCTTCCATGCCCGGCGGGCCCATGATGTCCATGCCGGGTTGCGGCAATTCGACATCGAGCTCTATTTCCTTGTCGTCGAGCGAGCCTTCGCGCAGGCGCTTGCGGAAAGTCTGGCGCGTGGCGTTGCCTTCGTCGCCGTGATCGCTCGAAGCCGACGCCGCAGAGCCGAACCCGACCGGACGCGCGCTCGGCAGCAGGATGTCGAGAATGCGGTCTTCGGCTTGGTCTTGCGCTTTGGTGCGGACCTTGCGCATTTCCGTCTCGCGCGTCTGCTTCACGGAGATTTCGATCAGATCGCGCACGATGCTGTCGACGTCGCGTCCCACGTAGCCGACTTCAGTGAACTTGGTCGCTTCGATCTTGATGAACGGCGCGTCGGCGAGCTTCGCCAGACGCCGCGCGATTTCGGTTTTGCCGACGCCCGTCGGCCCGATCATCAGAATGTTCTTCGGCGTGATTTCCTGGCGCAGCGGGTCGGCGACTTGCTGGCGACGCCACCGGTTGCGCAGCGCGACGGCGACGGCGCGTTTCGCGCGCTTCTGGCCGATGATGTGTTTGTCGAGTTCCGAGACGATCTCGGCGGGGGTCATGGTGCTCATCGTTGCCTCACTCGATCGTCTCGATGACGCGGTTATGGTTGGTATAGATGCACATGTCACCGGCAATCGCCAAAGACTTTTCGACGATGTCGCGCGGGGAAAGATCCGTGTTTTCGGCGAGCGCGCGTGCCGCGGCTTGCGCATACGCGCCGCCCGAGCCGATCGCGCAGATCCCCTCTTCGGGGTCGAGCACGTCGCCATTGCCGGTGATGACGAGGGTGGTTTGCGCGTCGGCGGTGATCAGCATTGCTTCGAGGCGGCGCAGCATGCGGTCCGTGCGCCAGTCCTTGGCGAGTTCGACGGCGGCGCGGGTCAGGTTGCCCTGATGCTTTTCGAGTTTGGCTTCGAAGTGGTCGAGCAGCGAAAACGCATCGGCCGTGCCGCCGGCGAAGCCGACGAGCACCTTGCCGCCGTGAATGCGCCGGACTTTCTTCGCGCCGCCTTTCATGACGATGTTGCCGAGCGTCACCTGGCCGTCGCCGCCGAGCGCGACCTTGTCGCCGCGCCGCACGGATACGATCGTCGTGCCGTGAAATTGCTCCATGTGCGTTCCTTTTGAAAGCTGAAGGTCCCGGGCGGTGCTGAGTCATGTGCCGCCCGAGTGTATCGGGTAGGCGGACGAGGCGCGGCTTGACGCGCGCGCTCATGCAACGCACGTTCGGTTAATTTTAGGGCGTACGCCGCTTTATCAAGAGTCAGCCAAAGGGCATAGGGCGGAAATTGGCGCGCAGCCGAGAGACCCGGTAAAAGCTGCGCGAGCGGAGTGCCGGACGTCGGATCAGCGCCGGTAACGGCCGCCATCACCGGGGCGTGGAAATGCGCGGAAAAGGGCGTGGCGCGGCCGCACCAAAAGAAAAAGGCGCGCGGTTCACCGTGCGCCTCTTTGACGAAGCAGCGTATCAGGCGCGGCAGGCCGGCCGCGCGGTTCCAGCAATCAGTCGCCGAACAGCTTCTGGCGCAACTCGCGGCGTTCCTGCGCTTCGAGCGACAGGGTGGCCGTGGGCCGAGCGATCAGACGCGGAATGCCGATCGGCTCGCCGGTTTCCTCGCACCAGCCGTACTCGCCCGAGTCGATGCGCGCGAGCGATTGCTGCACCTTCTTCAGCAGCTTGCGTTCGCGATCGCGCGTGCGCAGTTCGAGCGCATGCTCTTCTTCGATCGTCGCGCGATCAGCCGGGTCCGGCACGATCACGGTTTCGCGCAGGTTCTCGGTCGTCTGGCCGGCATTGCGGAGAATTTCCGCCTGCAGCTGTTCGAGCCGGTTCTTGAAGAAAGCGAGCTGATCCTCATTCATGTAATCCTTCTCGCTCATCTTCAGGATTTCGGCTTCGGTCAAGAGTCGTTTCGTCGTCATCTGCGTGCTTCTTCAATGTGAGGCAAAACTCTTACATATTGCCCGCACTTTCGTGTTGCCCGCAACCAGCGTCAATGAAGCGCAGGCGAACACGGACGCTGGGCTGTCGTGCCGCCCACCGCGCCGTTGCGGGGCCGAACTCCTCTGGAAACCGATCCCCGGATGCCCCCGAGCATCTCGATGCCGGCCTGCGCGCCCGATTCCCAACCGGCGTGCAGGCCGGTGCTCCGGTATTGTTTCGGCATAGTCCGGATGAGGTTTTCCGGCGCCGTGTACCTGCCCGGCATCGTTGCGCGACGTCCAGCTGATGCGCCAGACAATGCGCGGGCAATTCGTTGTCTTTCTCCAGTGGGCCCGTATTGTAACTGAATCAGAATTCGGTTCTGCAACCGATCAAACCCCATGTCGGACCCACGTGCTATCCCGAAAATATAGCGCGCGAGCCGTCAAAAAGCGATGGTCATCCGGCCCCTTCTGTCATAGGGCTTTCACCTGTTTTACCACGAGCAGGGGCGCGGCGAACCGGTTTGGGTGCCGTAGCGCACACAAACCGGTTCGCCTATGCGGGAGGAGTAACGGTTCGAAGGCCGACTTACGCGAGGCAGGCGTCGAGGCCGTCGGTGATGAGGTCTTGCGGGAGGTCGACGCCGATGAACACCATCTTGTTGGTTTTCTTCTCGATGGGCAGCCACTTCGCGGCGAGGTCGCTGCCCATCATCTGGTGCACGCCCTGGAACACGACCTTGCGGTCGACGCCTTTCATATAGAGCACGCCCTTGTAGCGCAACAGACGCTCGCCGTAGATCTGCAGGATGCCGCCGAGGAAGTCTTCGAGCTTGTTCGGGTCGAACGGGCGATCGTTGCGGTAGACGAACGATTTGATCTTGTCGTCGTGATGCGCGTGGTGATGGTGGTGGTGTTCGTGTCCCTCGTGCCCTTCGTGCGCACAGTGGCCGTGATCGTGATCGCAGTGCTCGTGGTCATGGTCTTGATCATGATCGTGGCCGTGGTGCGCGTGGTCGTGATCGTCTTCGGCGAGGAAGTCCGGGTCGATTTCGAGCTTCGCGTTCAGATTGAAGCCGCGCAGGTCGAAGATTTCCTTGATGTCGGCCTCGCCGAAATTGACGACCTTGATCGTCGCTTTCGGGTTCATGTGCACGAGACGGTGGCGCAGGTCCGACAGCGTCGCTTCGTCGACAAGATCCGACTTCGTGATGAAGAGGCGGTCCGCGAAACCGACCTGGCGCTGCACGACTTCGTGCTCGTCGAGCTGATGGTTCGCATGCTTCGCGTCGACGAGCGTGATGATCGCGTCGAGCAGGAATTCGTCGGCGATTTCGCTATCGATGAAGAACGTCTGCGCGACCGGGCCCGGGTTCGCGAGGCCGGTCGTTTCGATCACGACGCGATCGAACTGGAGCTCACCCGACTGCTTCTTCGACGCCAGGTCGCCGAGCGCTCGCGCGAGGTCGCCGCGAATCGTGCAGCAGATGCAGCCGTTGCTCATCTGGATGATCTGCTCGTTCGTTTCCTGCACGAGAATTTCGTTGTCGATGTTCTCTTCGCCGAACTCGTTCTCGATCACGGCGATCTTCATGCCGTGCTGCTCGTTCAGGATGCGCTTGAGCAGGGTGGTTTTACCGCTGCCGAGAAAGCCGGTCAGGATGGTGACTGGGATCATGGTGGTCGCCTGTATGTACGTGAATCTGTGCGTGATCG
>DATGHJ010000484.1:0-2595 GCA_035308085.1 Trinickia sp.
TGCGCGCGCCGTCCACGGACAGCATCTCCACGATGGAGCCCAGATTCATGCCGTCCGCCTTCACACGGAACACGCCCATGCCGCCCATGCCGTCGAGCGGCTTCAGGATCACGTCGTCATGCTCGGCGTGAAAGGCGCGCAGACGCGCGGCGTCGCGCGTGACGAGCGTCGGCGCGACAAATTGCGCGAACTCGCCGATCGCGAGCTTCTCCGAGTGGTCGCGAATCGCCTGCGGCTTGTTGAAGACGCGCGCGCCCGCGCGCTCCGCCAACTCCAGCAGCCACGTCGACGTCACGTATTCCATGTCGAACGGCGGGTCCTTGCGCATCAGCACCGCGCCAAACGAAGGGAGCGCGCGCGTATCGCGCGCGGACGCTTCGTACCACGGATGACGATGGCGGTCCGCTTCATCGCCGACGAGCGTCACGCGCTGCACGTTCGCTTCGACGTTGCTGCCGGTCCATGCAAGATGCCGCGGCTCGCACGCGTAGATCACGTGACCTCGGCGCGCGGCCTCCGCCATCATCGCGTAGGTCGAATCCTTGTAGATCTTGAAGCGATCGAGCGGATCGGCGATAAAGAGAATGTCCATGGAGTCCCTGATGCCCTGTGCGGGCTTTGTCTTGTTCGTGATCGATGCGAACGCGCAGCAATGCCGGCGCGGCGAGCGCCGCCGGCGAACCGGCGGCGAGCAGCGTCAGACCTGAATCGCTTCCGGATCGGTCTTTTCGAGTTCCACCGAAGCGGCGAGCAAGCCCAGACGCGCCACTACGCCGTACATGTAGAAGCGGTTCGGCGGCGCCGCGCCCGGCTTCGCGTGCGCGTCCGGCAAGGCGGTGTGCTCGAAGCCAAGCGGCACGAAATGCATGCCCGGCGCGTTCAGATTCTGATCGCGCTCGCGGCTGCCGTGCACGCGATAGAAGCCGCCGACCACATAGCGGTCGATCATGTAGACAACCGGCTCGGCCACTTCGTCGCCGATCCGCTCGAACGTATAGACGCCCTCTTGCACGATCACGTCGTGCACTTCGAGGCCATCCTTCGTCACCGACATCCGCTCGCGCTCGCGCTTCGTCAGGCTCGCGACCTCGGCCGCGTCGTGCACGGTCATCACGCCGCGCCCATCGGTGCCGGCATCGGACTTGATGACGACGTACGGCCGCTCCGTGATGCCGTATTCGCGGTACTTGCGGGCGATCTTCTTGAGCACGCCATCGATCGCATCGGCCAGCGCCTCTTCACCGGTGCGCGCCGGGAAGTCGACGCCTTCGACATGCGCGTGATACGGATTCACCATCCACGGGTCGATCTCGACCATCTTCGCGAACTTCTTCGCGACGTCTTCGTAGCACGAGAAATGCGTGGACTTGCGACGCACCGCCCAGCCCGCATGCAGCGGCGGCAGCAAGTACTGCTCGTGCAGATTCTCGAGCACGTTCGGAATGCCCGCCGACAAATCGTTGTTCAGCAGAATCGAGCACGGATCGAAATTCTTGAGGCCGAGACGGCGCGGCGTGCGCTCGAGCGGTTCGAGCACGATTTTCTGGCCGTCGGCGAGCGCGATCGTCACCGGGCCATGGATGCTTTCGTCGAGCGTGCCGAAGCGCACGTTCAGCCCCGCTTGCCGCATGATCGTCGCGAGGCGCGCGACATTCTCCAGATAAAACGCGTTGCGTGTGTGGCGCTCGGGAATGATCAGCAGATTCTTGGCGTCGGGGCAGATTTTTTCGATCGAGGCCATCGCCGCCTGCACGGCGAGCGGCAGCACTTCGTGCGGCAGATTGTTGAATCCGCCCGGGAAAAGGTTCGTATCGACCGGCGCGAGCTTGAAGCCCGCGTTGCGCAGGTCCACCGAACAATAGAACGGCGGCGTATGCTCCTGCCATTCGAGGCGGAACCAGCGTTCGATGGCGGGCGTGGCGTCGAGGATCTTCCGCTCAAGATCAAGCAGAGGGCCGTTTAACGCCGTAACTAGGTGCGGAACCATTGATCACTCGCAGATGGAGAAGAAAGATTGTAGAGCAAATACCCCGCCGATTTGGGGACGCTTTCTCCATTCGCAAGCGGTGCTTGTATGCGTTTTTCCTATTGACCCGATAGACAACAAGGTCTAATGCCCGCCTCCCACGCGGGCGGCGTTGCACGGGACCCGGGTGGGCGCTTTAGCGCTAACCCGGGTCGACAAAAAAGCCCGCCGTGAAGGCGGGCCAAAGTCGCTGCGCTTAACTCCCGTAATCGTCGCAAGCGATCATGCAACCGTTATTCGACGTGCTCGCCATGCAGCACCACGTCGAGGCCCTCGCGCTCTTCTTCTTCGGCCACGCGCAGGCCCATCACCATGTCGATGACCTTCAGCAGGATGAAGCTCACCACGCCGCTGTAGATCAGCGTCGTCAGCACGCCTTTCGCCTGCAGGATCACGTTGCCGTCCGAGCCGCCGATATCCTTCACCGCGAACACGCCGGTCAGGATGGCGCCGACGATACCGCCGATGCCGTGCACGCCGAACGCGTCGAGCGAATCGTCATAACCGAGCTTGCCCTTGAGCCACGTTGCCGACCAGAAGCAGATCACGCCTGCCGCAATGCCGATCAC
>DATGHJ010000485.1:0-3241 GCA_035308085.1 Trinickia sp.
CCGCCTTTCCCGCGAGCGTCGAAGCCGGCAGATAGGCCATGCGCGCTGTAATCACGCGTAGCGTGCCGGCCACAAGCTCGGCCGGACGCGCGCGTTTCAGGCCATGTTTGGCCATATAATCCATCTCGCCGTGGCAGCCCGCTTCGAGCCACGCGGTCAAGCCCGCCTCGGCATCCGAGAGGTCGATATCGCTGATACCGACCGCGCCGAAACCCAACTCGCGCCCCCACTCCTTGATGCGCTGCGCGAGCGCCGCCAACGCGGCTTCGTCGAGGCAGCGCGATGCACGGCAGTCGTCATCGAATGAAGGCGCGTGGGACACGGAATGTTCCGGAAATCGGTTCATCACGCTATTTTACGAGAATGCCCGTCAAGCCCGATCTCTCGACTCACGTAACCGCGAGCCCATTGCTCGAGCGCCACTTCGCGCTCGTGGACGAAGCCGCCACCGATGCATTCGGCGCGCGCTTCGGGTCCGCCATCGAGAGCGTGCGAAGCGAAAAGCGCAACGATCGTCCTTTCAACGGGCTGCATGTGCAGTTGATCGGCGAACTCGGCGCCGGCAAAACGACCCTCGTGCGCGCGACTTTGCGCGGGCTCGGCCACACGGGCCGCGTGCGCAGCCCGACCTATACGCTCGTCGAGCCGTACGCGCTCGAACGGCCCGACGGGGAACTCGAGCTTTACCATTTCGATCTCTACCGCTTTACCGATCCGGCCGAATGGGCCGACGCAGGATTTCGCGAGTATTTCAATTCGACTGCGATCTGCCTCGTCGAATGGCCGCAGCAGGCAGGGGGCCTGCTCGGCGTTCCGGATCTCGTTCTATCGCTTGACGTGGCTGGCGACGGCCGCACGCTCGATGCGCGCGCGTACAGCGAATCAGGAAAAGCATGTCTAGAAAGATGTTAATCAAGCCGTTCCAATCGATCGAATCGGCCGCGACCGCAACACACAACTGGCGCCGCCGGCAGGTGCTGCGCGCGAGCGCGTCGACGCTCGTGCTCGGGCTCGCCGCGCCGTTCATCGCACCGCGCATGGCCTGGGCGAGCTCCGTGCTCGGCGTGCGCGTGTGGCCCGCGCGCGATTACACGCGCGTGACCATCGAATCGGATCAGCCGCTGCAAACCACGCAGACGCTCTTGGCCGCGCCGAATCGTCTCGTCGTCGACTTGAACGGTCTCGATCTCGATCAGGAACTCAAGGATCTCGTCTCGAAGATCACGCCGAACGATCCGCAGATTCAAGCCGTGCGCGTCGGCCAGTATCAGCCGCATGTGGTGCGGATGGTGTTCGACCTCAAAGGACAGGTGAAGCCGCAGGTGTTCTCGCTGCAGCCGGTCGGCAGCTACAAGTACCGGCTCGTGTTCGACCTGTATCCCGCCGTCGCGCCCGACCCGCTGATGGACCTCCTCGCGCAGACGGAGCGCAAGGAGCAGCGTCTGAACCAGGGCAACCAGGCGTTCACGCCCGCCCCGCTCGCGGGCCCCGCCGCGCCGCCCCCGGCCGCCGCCACGGCCGACAACAGCGAGGCGTTCTTTCAGCAATATGCGCAGAACACGCCAGGCTCCGACGTGCCACGCCCGCCAGTCCCGGCCGCACCCGCCGCCTCACCGCGCGCACCGGCCAAGCCTGCGGCTCCGCCTGTTGCCCCGCCAGCCATCGCGCGCAACAACAGCGACGACGCCGGCAACGGCGATGCCTACGGCTTCACGACGCCCTCGAAACCCGGCACCGGCAATACGCTCCGGCTCTTGACGGTGGCGATCGATCCGGGCCACGGCGGCGAAGACCCGGGCGCGATCGGCAGCGCGGGAACTTACGAGAAGCACATCGCGCTCGACATCGCCAAGCGCCTGCGCGCCAAGATCGACGCCCAGCCCAACATGCGCTCGATGATGACGCGCGACGCCGACTTCTTCGTGCCGCTCAACGTGCGCGTACAGAAGGCGCGCCGCGTCGGTGCGGACCTGTTCGTCTCGATCCACGCAGACGCGTTCACGACGCCGGCCGCGCGCGGCTCTTCGGTGTTCGCGCTGTCGGACCACGGCGCGTCGAGCGCGGCCGCGCGCTGGATGGCGAACAAAGAAAACTCGTCGGACCTGATCGGCGGCATCAACGTAAAGACGCAGGACGAGTCGGTGAACCGTGCGCTCTTCGACATGTCGACCACCGCGCAGATCCGCGACTCGCTGCGCTACGGCGGCTTCGTGCTCGACGAGGTCGGCGAAATCAACAAGTTGCACAAGGGCTCGGTCGAACAAGCGGGCTTCGCGGTACTGAAAGCGCCTGACATTCCGTCGATCCTCGTGGAAACCGCGTTCATCAGCAACCCGGAAGAAGAGCAGAAGCTCAATGACGAAGCCTATCGCGACAAGATGGCCGATGCGATCCTGAAGGGCATCAAGCGCTATTTCGCGGCGAATCCGCCGTTAGCGAAGAATCGCATGGCCTAACGCCCACCACGCATCGTCCGAACGGCTAGCGCTGTGGGCGGCGGCCAATCCCGCCGCCCACAGCGCAGTAGAATGGGCACTCCCCGCTCCTCTAAACGCAGCGCGATAGCGCTGCACGGAACGGGCGTCAGCGCCTCAGCGCTGACGCCCGTCGACACAGGACACCGCCATGCCCGACTCGATCAAAACCATCCTCAAGCCCCATGTCCGCGACGTCGGCGGCATCGCGGTGCGGCGCGTCCTTCCGGCCATGGCCGCCCGCCTGATCGGCCCGTTCATTTTCTTCGACCACATGGGGCCCGCCACACTCACGCCCGGCACCGGTCTTGACGTGCGCCCGCATCCGCATATCGGGCTCGCCACGGTCACCTATTTGTTCGAAGGCTCGATCATGCATCGCGACAGCATCGGCTCGGTCCAGAAGATCGTCCCCGGCGACGTGAACTGGATGACAGCCGGGCGCGGCATCGTCCATTCGGAGCGCACACCCGATGAAGATCGCGGGCGGGGCCTGACGATGCATGGCATCCAGACTTGGGTCGCGCTGCCGCTCGAGCACGAGGACGACGAACCTTTTTTCGAGCATCACCCCGCCGCCACGTTGCCGCAAATCGAGCGCAACGGCGTGACGCTGCGCGTGATCGCCGGCACCGCGTTCAGCGAAACCTCGCCGGTCACGACATTCTCGGGCACGCTCTACGCGGCCGCGCATTTCGCGCCGGGCAGCGCGTTCGCGCTCGAGCCCGAGCATGACGAGCGCGGCGTCTATCTCGTGGAAGGCGACC
>DATGHJ010000486.1:0-2514 GCA_035308085.1 Trinickia sp.
GGGCAGCGGCACGCACGTGCAAGACGTCAATCGGGTGGTCAAGCAGTTCGATCAGTCACGTCAGATGATGAAGAAACTCGCGTCGAAAATGCAATAGGGCAGGCAACACTTGCCCGTGTGAAGAGGAGAACCGTTTGTCAGTCAAGATCCGTCTGCGCCGCACCGGCGCCCGCAAACAACCGACCTACCGTTTCGTCGTGGCCGATGCGCGATCGCCGCGCGATGGGCGCTTTTTCGAGATCGTCGGCCATTACAACCCGCGCCGCGACCCAGTCGAGATCGTCCTCGACGAGGAAAAGGTGAAGAAGTGGCTGACCAACGGCGCCCAGCCCTCGGACACCGTCGCCCGCCTGCTCGCCGCCAAAGGGCTGATCGATCCGTCGAAGGTGAAAGCCCGCAAACCGCGTGAGAAACGCGCGAAGAAATCATAGAGGTTCGCTATGTCCGAACGACCGACCGACTTCATCGACTACGAGGACGACGAATCGCCGCCCGGTCCGAAAGAGCCGATCGACTTCGAAGCCGAAGATGAGGGGCCCCTGCGGGAAAACGAGCGCGAGACGCCGCGCGACGACGAAGACGACGAGGATACCGGCAATCTGCGCGATGGCCTCGGTCGCGCCGCGGCCGTGCTGAAGTATATCGTGGAGCAGATCGTCGACGAACCGGATGACATCCAGATCGGTGCGACCAGCGACGATCGCGGTCCGGTGCTGCTGCTGCGCGTCGCCGAGGACGATCGCGGTAAGGTGATCGGCCGTCAGGGCCGCATCGTGCAGGCGATCAGGACGATCGTCAAGGCCGCGTCCGTTGGCTCCGGCGAGAAGGTCAGCGTCGAAATACTGGATTGAGCGAGCGCCCCGCGCCTCAGCGCGCCCTGATCGGCGCGGTGGTCGGCCCATTCGGTCTGCGCGGCGAGGTGAAAATAGCGGCCGCCGACGCGGGAGACTGGCGGCTCGGACTCACGCTTGAGGCGAGGTTGCCGCGCGGCGACACGCTTTCCGTCACGGTTGCAGGCGTGCGAGCACACCAACGTCGCCTGCTCGTGCGTTTCGAGGGTGTCACGGATGCAAACGCAGCCGGCGCGCTTCGCGGCGCGCGGCTGTTCGCACGCGTCGACGACTTACCCGCGCTCGCGCCGAACACATATCGCGATGTCGACCTGATCGGGATGCACGTGACCGACGCGCGGCTCGGAGCTCTTGGCGACGTCAGCGGCGTGATGCACTACCCGCACGCCGATATGCTGGTCGTGGGCGAGCGCGCGCTGCTCGTTCCGATGCTCGCCGCGTACGGCGTGCGAGTCGACCTTGCGACGTCATCGATCGAGACGGTTCTTCCCGACGGCTTCGAAGATCTCGCGTAACGTCTCTTGGCGAGCGGTCGACGAAGCGGTCGACCTTCGCCCTAACGGGTGTAGCGGTCGACCTTTACTGTAAGGTTTACACACCTTCGCTACACTCGGCAATCCGACGTAGGGGCGTCTTCCCGTTGAGTGCTTTGTGCGGGCGCCGGGTGTTATAGAGATTGACGAAGTTGTCGATGACAGCGGCGCGCGCCTGCAGGCTGGGGAGCACGCGCGCGGTCAGGCCTTCCTGCATGAGGGTGCGGTTCCAGCGCTCGCACTTACCGTTGGTTTGTGGCCGACGCGGCCGCGTGCGCAACGCACGCACGCCCAGCAAGCTGCATGTATTGCGCCACTGCTCGCTCAGATATGCCGAGCCGTTATCGGTGAGCACGCGCTGCACGGTGATCCCGAGGCGCGCGAACTGCTCCAGGCCGCGCTCGAAGAACTCGGCAGCCGATGCACCGGTCTCATCCGCGTACACGGCGGCGAACACAAACCGTGAGCAATCGTCGACCATCACGTGCAGGCACTGGTGCCCCAGGTGCCGGCTGATGCTGCGCGGGAGCGGCACCAGCCCTTTGGTACCGAGCTTTTTCACGTCGACGTGGACCAGCGCGCCGGGGCGATCGTGCTCGTAGCGGCGGATCGGTTCTGGCGGCGGCTGGGGTAAGCGATTGATGCCTAGCCGACACAAGATCTTGTACACGGTGGAGGTCGGCATGCTCAGCTGGATGCCGATATACCAGGGGCCGCGGCCGGTCTGCTCACGCATGAGGCGCACCTGCGCTTCCACCAGGGCCGGGGTCTTGCGTGGCTGATAGCGGGGAATCGGTGCTTGGCTTTCCGCGCTGGCGCGGCGCAGCCACCGATACACGGTACTGCGTGCCACCTTGAAGTAGCGGCTGATCTCGGTGACGCGCATCCCGGCGCGATGCGCTTGAACCATCTTGGAGCGGATCGCCCCGTATGGCGACTTCGTGATACAATACATCAAGAGCCCTCCTAACGGCGCTTGGTTGACACAAACACCGTTCAGGAAGGCTCTCGTTTTCCCCTAATTTATGTGTAGCGAAGGTCCGTGGACTCTACACTTCATGGTCGACCGCCGCGGCCTTGCAGCTGCAGGAACCGTATTGC
Source organism: Trinickia sp. (assembly GCA_035308085.1). Lineage (GTDB taxonomy): Bacteria > Pseudomonadota > Gammaproteobacteria > Burkholderiales > Burkholderiaceae > Trinickia_A. The sequence continues at coordinate 2,486 of DATGHJ010000486.1, forward strand.
AAGGCCGTCTGCGGTCGACGATAAACGTC
>DATGHJ010000487.1:0-18051 GCA_035308085.1 Trinickia sp.
CGCGCCAATCACACCGCTTCGAGCAACGACGCTACCTCGGACGTCTTGCCGATCCCGCTTGATACACCCGACGGCATGCACACGCTCACGATCGGCGGCGAGTCGTTCCGCGTGCTCGTCAAGACGATGGCGACGGGCGAACGCATCGCGTTCGCGCAGGAAACCGGCTTTCGCGACGAGATCGCGCGAGACGGCGCCTTGCGCACCGTCATGCCGTTTTTGATTCTGGTGCCCATCCTGTTGCTGGTCACGGCCAATCTCGTGCGCAAAATGTTCCGGCCGATCGCATCGCTCGCCGCCGACATCGATCGCCGCGGCGAGCGCGAACTCCATCCCGTCAACGTAGGGCACCTGCCGTCCGAAGTGCGGCCGTTCGTCGTGGCCATCAATCGTTTGCTGGGGCGCATCGAGCAATCGATGGAGACGCAGCGCCGCTTCGTCGCCGACGCGGCGCATGAACTCCGTTCCCCGCTGACGGCCCTCTCGCTGCAAGCCGAGCGGCTCACCGAAGCGGACATGTCTGCGGAGGCCCGCGATCGCTTGACCGTGTTGCGCAAGGGCATCGAGCGCGGACGCAGTCTGCTCGACCAACTGCTGACTCTGGCGCGCGTGCAGTCCACGCCGGAACAGCCAAGCGCGCCCGTTTCCGTGCAGCACGTCTACCGGCGCGTGCTCGAAGACCTGATGCCGCTCGCCGAGTCCAAGCGCATCGATATCGGCGTGGAAGGCGAACACGATGCGCTCGTCCTCGTCAACGAAGTGGACTTGATCGCGGTCGTGAGGAATCTCGTCGACAACGCGATCCGCTATACGCCCGAGCGCGGACGCATCGACCTGTCGGTGACCGCGCGCGAGCGACGCGCCGTTCTCGAGATCAAGGATTCGGGACCGGGCATTCCGGCGAGCGAGCGCGAGCGCGTGTTCGATCCGTTCTATCGCGTGCTGGGGAGCGGCGAAGTGGGCTCGGGCCTGGGGCTCTCGATCGTCAAGACCATCGCGGATCGGCTCGGCGCCGACGTTCGGCTCGGCTATTCGGACGAACAGTCGCAGGCGGGGTTGCACGTCACGGTGCGCATACCCGTTGCCGAATCCTGAGCCGCCCCTCACCCTCCCTCAGCGCCGCGCCGCATAGCCCGTCATGCTCGCGAGCACGCCGTCGCGCCGGATGAGGCCATGGAACAGCGCGGCGGCGAGATGCATCAGCACCGTCGCGAAAAGCGCGAACGCGAGGTCCGTGTGCAGTGCGCGCAGCAGCGCATAGAGCCGTACGTCGTGCGGCACGATCGGCGGCAAATGCAGCGCGCCGAACAGCGTCACCGGAAAGCCTCCCGCCGACAACATCGACCAGCCGATCAGCGTCATCGCCACCATCAACGCGTACAGCACGAGATGCGAGAGCTTGGCGACGAACTGCTGCGGCGCCGGCATGTCTGCCGGCAGCGGCGGCGCGCCGCGCCGTGTCCTCACGAAGATGCGAAGGATCACCAGCACCAGCAGCGCGATGCCGAGCGGCCGGTGAATCGCGAGCAACACGTTGTGCGCACGCGATACGGTCGCGACCATCCCGACGCCGACGAACAGCATCGCGAGAATCGCAACGGCCATCGTCCAGTGGATGAGCCGCGCGAGCGGACTGAAATGCGTTTGCGCGGGCTTCATCAATGGGCTCCGTTCGAGGTCGGGTTCGGGGGGGCAGGCTGCGCGGCTTCTTCATGCGTGCGGCGGTTGAACGACAGCGCGTACGCGGCCGAGCGTGCCGCCAAGAGCGGATCGTCCGATGGGCGAATCCCGTCGGGCAGGATGGTCGGGTCGAAATTGACGTCGCGGCACAGCCCTTCTTCTTGCGACGACTCGTGATCGATGACGAGCGTTCCGGCGTCGATTTGCTGACGGTCGGCGGGCCATTGCTTAGTGGCGTCGTCGGTCGGGTCGCCGGGCGCGGCGACAGTCAGGATCAAATGCCAGCGCAAGCTGCCGCTCGCTTCCAGGCGCTGACTGAGCTCATCGGAGAGAAAGTTCTGCTCGCCCTTTTCCGCCGCGGTGAGCGGCGCATAGGCCGTTTCGGGCCGCATCGACCAGCGCACGAATCGCGCTTGCCCGGCGGCGTTGGTGAAACGGAACGCGTTGATGCTGTAGTACGCGGCATTCGCGAAGCTCGACGACGGCGGATTCGCCTTCACCCATGCAAGAAAGGGCTGCGTCTCGGGATTGGCCGCGAAGAACGCCTTCAGCCGCCGCGGGTCCGGCTTGCCCGTGGCCGGATCGGGCCGCGACGCGAGCAGCTGCTCGAAGAACTGCAGCGGCGTGTGCACCACGAACAGCGCCGTCGAATTCATGCCGGTGCGCCATTGCTCGCCATCGTGCAGCTTGAACATCAACGCCATGCTGCGCACCGGAACGCTGTTGTCCGGCGCGTACGGATTGCCGCCGGGAATCGCGAAGCGTCCGATCACCGGCGTGGTCTCACCCCGCTCGAACACGGCCGCGCGCGATACGTCCGCGCCGTTGCCGTTGCTCGCGAAGTATCCGGACACGCAAACGCCCTTCGCATGATTGCGGCGGTAGCCCGGATGCACCCCGGCGTCGGCTTGCAATTGATTGACGATGCGCGGGGCCGTCAGGCGGGCGGGCGTCAGCCAGCCGGCGACGTAGGCGAAGCCGCCGGCGAGCGCCGCAACGACCGCGCCGATGGCGGCGAGCCGGCACGGCACGCATAGTGGGGACGGAGGGGACGACGATGGTTTGGTCACAGTGGCTCCTTGGCTCGAAATCGACTCTTCATGCGGGCTAACAGCGGGCGAGCGGGATTATTCCTCCTGCCAATTCATCGAAGCCTCGAAAACCGTCGTTGCGATGGAATAGACGCGCAATTGCCGTGTTTGCCTCATCAAGAGGCGCTACTCGCCTGACGCTGACACCATGGCACCGACCGATCGACCCGAATCCACATCGCTTTCCGAGCACGACATCCTCGCGTATGCCGACGGTGTCCTCGCACCGGATCGCGCCGCGCATCTGCACGACTATCTGGAAAGCCAGCCCGGCGAAGCGCGCCTAGTCGCCTTCTATGCCCGGCTCAACGCGCAGATCAAACATGCGTTCCGCCACGCGGACGAGACTTCGCCGTCGCGCCCGCCGCGCGAGCCGTGGCACGCCGCCCTGCGGCGACGATGGGTGCAACTCGGCAATATCGCCGCGGTGCGCATGTTGATGGCGCTCGCTGTCGCCGGTCTCGCAACGAGCGGATGGATCGCCGCCATACAGGTCTCCCCGCAGGCGCTCGACAACGCCGCCGTCATGGCGCTCGCACGCGCATCCGACCCCATGGCGAGCGCGGCGGATCCCGCGCCGGCCATGGCTGGCGGCGAACCGGCGCCGGAGCTCGGTTCCGCGGGCCTGCGCTTCGTGGCGAAAAAGCTCGTGCAGCTCGGCCCGTTCTCGCGGGCCGCGGAATTCCTCTACGTCAACGCCGACGGCAAGCCTGTGGTGCTGCTGACGGCCTCCACGCTGGCGGTGTCGAGCCACTCGCAATGGATGGCGCACCGCGCCGGCGCGCTGCGTCTGCTCACCTGGACCGAGCACCACCAGCGCTACGTGCTGGCCGGCAATGCCGACACGCACGGCCTGATGCGAGCTGCGGATTCGCTGACCGTGCGCTGACTTTGGACGGCCTATCGGCTTGAAAACGCGCTGCTATCAGCCGGAGATCATCGGGAATAAACTGCGCTCAAGCGTGTTGGCTCCCGTATGACCGTCGTTCGCAGCCACTGGCGCGCGCCGCCACTCCCTGATCGATATGACAAATGGACATCCGTAACGAGTTGATGGATCACGTGCCGCGATTGCGGCGCTACGCGAGGGCGCTGATCAACAATCGCGACCTGGCCGACGATCTCGTCCAAGACACGCTAGAGCGCGCCTTGGGGCGGACCGAGCGGTTTCAGGCTGGCACCGATCTGCGCGCGTGGCTCTTTACGATCATGCACAACGTGTTCGTGAATCAGACGCGCAAGGCTTCGATGCGCGCCGCGCACGTCTCGGTCGATGACGATGAAGTGCCCGAGAGCGAATTTGCGGTTCAGGCGAGCCCCACGCGCACGCTCGAATTGCGCGATCTCGACTACGCGCTGCAACGGCTGCCCGCCGAGCAGCGCGAAGTGGTGCTGCTGGTAGGGCTCGAAGAGATGAGCTACGCGGATGTCGCGCTCGCGCTCGACATTCCGATCGGCACGGTGATGTCGCGGCTGTCGCGCGGACGGGAACGGCTGAGAGCGTTGATGGCGGGCACGCAGCCCGGCGCAAAATTACAGGTGGTGCGATGAGCGACCAACACATTCGGATCGAAGAAGAAGAGATCCACGCCTACGTGGATGGGACGCTGTCCGACGAGCGGCGTCGCGTGGTCGAGCAGGCGCTCGAACGGAATCCCGATCTCGCGGCGCGCATCAGCGACTATTTCTCGCTCAACAGCATGTTCCATGACCGCTACGACCGCGTGCTCAGCGAGCCCGTGCCCAAGCGTCTGCGCACGCCCGTGCCGCGCCGTTGGCTGCAGGCCGCGAACTGGCCGCGGTTCGCCGGCCTCGCGGCGGCGCTCGTGATCGGCGTCGGCATCGGCGTCGGCACGAACCTCGGTAGGGATACGGTCGCGCAAATGTCGGCGGATGGCGGCAACACGCATACGGTCAGCTATCAAACCGCCGATCCACTCGCGCGCCAGGCCGCGTTCGCGCACGTAGTCTACATGCCGTCCGTCTACCGTCCCGCCAGCATGATGAACGTGGACCAGGAACAGGAATTCGTGCAGCTGCTCGCGAACAAGCTCGGCACGGACGTGCGTCCGCCCAGTCTCACGAAGAGCGGGCTCGAGCTGATGGGGGGGCGGGTGTTCAACGGCGACGATGGCTCCGTCGCGCAGTTCTGGTATCGCGACGCCAAGAACGAGCGCGTGACGCTGTGCATTTCGCACCGGAAAGTCAGTTCGAACACCACCGCGTTCAAGCTGTACCAGGACGGCTCGGTCAACGTGTTCTATTGGGTCGACGGCAAATTCGGCTATGCGATCTCGGGCGGCATGGACCGCGCAACGCTGCTGCAGCTGTCGCATGACGTCTATGCGCAAGTGACCGCGGCGACGCCGGGCTGATCGTATCGATACACCCCGGCTCCGCATTCGAAACGTACGCTATGCCGCTCCCGATTCGTTGCACGCGCAACCAGCGTGATGAACGTGGCTCTGGCTGTCGTCCCACGCCGAGCCCAGGATGATCTGGCAGAAGTTCAGCCGCTTGTATTGCGGATCGCGCAGCGCGAGGACGTCGGCCTTCACGTTGCCGAACGTGGTCTCGGGCTTTTCAATCGTGCCGCGTGCGAACGCGTCGATGATGCCGTTCTTGAAGTCCCGTTCGCGCGGATGCGCGGCGACGACTTGAATGCGCTGCTCGTCGGTGAACTCGCGATACGCGAGCCCCAGCACGTCCATCTCGACGCCGGCCGTCACGAGCGCCACCACCGGCTTCATATGCTCCGGCACGCCGGGCGTCGTGTGCAGCGCGATCGACGTCCATACCTGCTCGATGTCGTATTCGTTCACGCCGTATTGCACGAGAAAGTCGCGCGCCGCGTTCGCGCCGTCGACTTCGAAGCGATTCGTCTTGCTGCTGTATGCATCGACGAGCCCCATGTCATGGAACATCGCGCCCATGTACAGCAGTTCGGGATCGTAGTCGAGGTGCTTGCGCTCGCCCGCGAGCGCGCCGAACAGGAACACGCGCCGCGAGTGGTTGTACAGCAGGTCCGGTTCGGTGTCGCGCACCAGTTCGGTCGCGGCGCGCGCGAGCTGGCTGTCGGGGATCTTGATGCCGGCGATGGTCGTGGCCATGAGGTTCTCCAGGTTGGGTCGGATCGGGTCGTGTGAGTCGATCGGGGCGGCACGCCCGCTAACCGGCTTTTGCCCGGAATTCGCGATGTGCGCCGTTGACATCGAGTGTCGGTTCACGCCACGCTTCGGGCAATTGCCGTTGCCCGCCAAACCCTGCCAACCGCACGACGCCTTCTGCCATCGCGTGATATTGCGTCGTCGCGTGGCGTAGTTCGGGCGCTCGCACTCCGCCGACGAATGCGTCTTTTACGGAAATCCCCGTCAGTGGTTCGCTCAACAAAAAATGTCATTAAACGGTGTTTTGTTGGCCGTATAGTTTGAATGGAACGCACGGGGACCCAGCAACGCATTCGCGGCATGGCGCGCGCCTTCCTCCACGAAAAGCCCTCTTATGACCGGACGCGATTTCGGCGACCACACGGCCGAACATGCCGAGCGCGAGCAGTTGGCCGCTCAAAACGCCAGCCATCGCGACGCACCTCGCCGCCCGGCGGGTGCGCGCAGACGCGTGCGCCGTCTGGGCGTGACGACGCGCGCGCTCGTCGCCGGCGTGTGTGTCTGGTCGTTCGTCGTCATTCCGTGGGAAGTGCACGGCAGCTTCGGCAGCGCCCAAACGCTCGCGCTATTGCTTTCGAAGGCTCTGCTGGTCGTGCTCGTCGTCGGCACGCTGCGCGGCGTGCGCGGTGCGCGCGTGCTATTCACGTTCGTCTGTGCCGTCAGCGTGATCGCAATCGGGCTCGACTTGCCGCTCGAATACAGCGTGCTGCGCACCGGGTTCTATTTTTCGCTGGTCGATTGCGCACTCAAGTTTGCGGCGGCGATTGCGCTCGTTGCGCACTACACGAATCGCGACGGCGGCTGATTCGCGAGGTCAGGTCAAGCGTGGCGCGAACAATCGCGACGCGGAGGCGCGCCCCTTGCGCCACCGCGATTTCGTGGACTGCGCCGTCTCACACGCGATGGATGCGAAACTCGCCGGCTAGCGCGGACGGCCCGCCTCGGTTCATCAGCCGCGCAAATTCGGATTCGATGCGCGAAAGCGCCCGCCGTTTGGCTTCATCGTCGAAACGCTCCAGATCGCGATACGCGCTCTCGTCGAACGAGACGGTCACCGTCGCCGGATGACCCGCCGATTCGAAGCCGATGTGCAACGTGCCGTTGGCGCGCTCTTCGATGTGAAAGGGGATGGAACGTGACTCGAAATAGTGTCCGAGCGTGGCGGCGATGTCTCGCCAGTTGTCGCCCTGCGAAAGAATGCTCATCTAGCCCTCGTCATGGTGGTGAATTCATGCCGGTGGGTGGCCGGGCCGATCGACCGCAAAGGGGCCGGGATTCGCGCGATGCGCACGCCGATCCCCGGGTCGGCACATGACAGTGCAACAACCAGTTTAGAAAACGGGGGGAGCGGGTGCTAGTTCGCAAAACGGATTGCGGGGGACGGAATGGAAAGCGCCCTGGCCGTGCGAACTCACGCCACGAGCGCAGGCTCGAATACGTGGCATGCCGTAGCGCCCTAGGCACGGCCATTGCTTCAACCAATGCCAGTCCCCGCGTAGACAAACGGGCTATCGAATTGGCTTGCCGCACTGCGGCAACGTTACGTTATGCTGTGCAGCACCGACTTGCCCCCCGCATCCCGAAATCGATCGCGATCCATGAGGAGCCAATCGATGAACATGCGACCCGTGGCCGCCCTTGCCGTCATCGGCGTGACTTCGCCCATCGCCGCGTTTGCGCAAACACCGTCGCCGCTCGCCGAGTGGCAGTACTCCGCGGGCATCACGCTCGAGCAGGTGTACACGCCGGCGATGCCCGCGTGGCGCATCCGCGTCGGGCCCGGCATGGCGTTTCAGCCGCTCTACGACGGCTCCTCGCGCTACCGTGTGCTGGCCGGCCCGAGCATCGATATCCGCTACCGCAACCTGTTCTTTCTTTCGACCGGCGACGGCGCGGGCGTCAATTTCCTAAGTGGCCGAAACTGGCATCTCGCCTTCGCCGTCACCTACGATCTCGGCCGCCGCGAGCAAACCGACTACGAGCATCTATTCGGGCTCGGCAACATCAATCCGGCGCCCGCGTTGAAGCTGTTCGGCGACTATGTGATCTCGAAGGCCTTCCCGCTCGACATCCGCGCCGATATCCGCCGCAACATCGGCGGCGCCGATGGCTGGATCGGCGACATCGGCGCCTACCTGCCCCTGCCCGGCAGCTCGCAGACGTTCTTCTGGTTCGCGGGGCCGTCGGTGACGTTTGCGGACTCGACGTACATGAACAGCTGGTTCGGGGTGAACGCGACGCAAGCGGCGCGCTCGGGCTATCCGCAATACCGGGCCTCGGCCGGCGTGAAATCGTACGGACTCGGCGTCAGCGCGACGTGGCTGCCGGCCAAGCACTGGATCGTGAACGGCGACACGGCGCTTCAGCAATTGGTCGGGGCCGCCGCACATAGCCCGATTACGCAACGCGCGACGGGGGTCGTGGTTTCCGTGTCTGTCGATTATCAGTTCTGACGCGGCCGAATTCGCGTGCCTGCAGGCGGCCGATCAAAGCGCGCGGTGCAAAGCGAATCTTGCGAACGTGTTCTTTGCTGCGGAAAATAAGAGCCCGACGTCATTGCGGGCATGGGACCGAAACCGCCATGTGGTACGCCTGGGTGGAAGCGCAACGCAACTTGATCCGCACGGCCGGCGCTTGGGCCGCGTTCGGCGCGGGAGCTTGGGGCTGCTGGCCCGCGCTCCTCGGCTCGGACTGGCTCTCCACCCTGCTGCAACCACAACCGGCCGAAGTTCCTCCGTTCGGCATCGAGTCAGTGACGATCGGCTCGCGCACGATACCGGTGGCCGAGCGCATCGCCGACAGCATGCCGTTCTGCGTGCTCCGGCACTTTGCGCGCGAAGTCGACGGCGTGCCGCCCCGCAAGCACCGCCGTAAAGCGCTCGATATCCTGATCTGCGCGCCCCTTGCGGGACACCATGCGGTCATGCTGCGCCAGACCGTTGAAGCGCTGCTTCAAGACGGCGACGTCTATCTGACCGACTGGGTCGACGCCCGCGACGTGCCGCTTTCGGCCGGCGCCTTCGGCCTCGACGACTACGTGCTCCTCATCGAGCGCTTCCTGCGCAAGGTCGGCCGCGAGCGCATTCATATCGTCGCCGTGTGCCAGGCGACCGCGCCCACGCTCGCCGCCCTTGCGCTCCTCGCGAGCGAAGGCGAGGTGCCCGCCGCGAGCCTTACGCTGATGGGCGGCCCCATCGATACGCGCCTCAACCCGACCGGCCTCGCCCGCTTCGCGCAATCGCACAGCGTCGACTGGTTCCGCCGCACGCTCATCGATACGGTTCCGCCGCCCTACGCGGGGGCCGGCCGCCGCGTGTATCCCGGCTACTGCCAGCAGGCCGCCATCGCCGCGGCGTACCCGCGCCACAAGTGGGAACTCGAAGCGGACTACTGGTCGAGCCAGGCCGCCGCCGATGCACAGGGCATCGCTCGCAGCCTTCGACACATGGGCGAATACGCGGCCGTGCTCGACATGGACGAGCATTATTTTCTCGACACGCTGCAGGTGATCTTCCACGAACAGCAGTTGGCTCGCGGTACCTGGCAGGTCGGCGGGCGCCAGGTGCGTCCGCAGGCGCTGTCGTCGATCGCGCTCTGCACCGTGGAGGGCACGCACGACACCATCACCGGCGCGCAGCAGACGCATGCGGCGCAAGCACTGTGCAGCGGCGTCGCCGACAGCAAGCGTCTCGGGCTCACGATTGCGGATTGCGATCATTACGGCCTGTTCATGGGCCCACGGTGGCGCGACGAGATCCATCCGGCCGTCACGCGCTTCTGGCAGAAAGCGTAAATACTTTCAAAATGCTTGCTTTTTAGCCGCATTCTTCAGATCACTCGGCCTCATTCTCCTCATTCTTGGCTAATTTCCGGCCCGTACGATTCATCTTCATCGACGAGCCGAGCGCCACCGAAACACCAGCAAGCCCTCTGCACACATGCGCTAGTGCCCGTTGTTAGATCGGCCGCCGCTGCGAAAGCTCACGCCTCGCGCACGCCTCGTATTCAATCGAATTAATGGAGCACACCATGTTTGCATTCCTTCTTCATCATCTCGGCCACTTCTTCGAACGCGCGGAACGCCGCCGCCGCGACGGCTACCTTGCGTCGTCGTCCGATCTCTCCGACCTCGAACGCCGCATGCGCGAAGTCGACTCGAAAGGCTACCCGTTCTAACGAACCGACGTTGCCAGGGCCCCTTCACATGCGCACACGTGCTCGCAGGAATGACAGGCTCTGTCCCCAGGATCGCGTTGAAACCGCGCGACATACTTTTCGAACAGACTAATTCGGCGCGTCCTTTTATAGTCCACCCGTCGCCATGACGCATTGCGCGATGTGGCCCGAACTCTGAAGGAAACCATCGAGAACGAAATCATTCGTTATCCGAATTTATATCGAATGGCTTTCGTGATCGATCGCATGAGACCGAAATCGCAAGCCGCCCTGAACCTGAGAGCGGCTTTACTTTGCACTATCGAGAGGAGATGGAAACCGTCATGAACTACGACTACGTGATTATCGGCACCGGCATACAAGCGCTGATTCTTTTGGACAGAATGCGCGCGCTCGGCTTGAACGTCTGCTGCATCGAACCCGATTCGCATGCCGGCGAAGGCCAGACGCACCGCTTGCCGTTCTATGTGCACCGCGGGCACTTCTACGCCGAGCGCGAATTGACGGGCCAGCTTCGCGACACCTACCCGAGCTGGCAAAACATGATTCGGCGGCTTGGCGTGCGGATTCGCTCGACCGAGTCGTATGTCGGCTTCGTCGACGACAGCAGCCGCTGGACCAAAACCTGGGACGCGCTCGACATCCCCTATACCCGGACATCGGCCAAGACCGGGCTCTTGAGCGGACATCGCCTGAAGGAAGTGTTTTCGTTCCCGCATATGTTGTTCGACGGTCGCGAACTCGTCGCCAAGCTGCGCCAGGCGAATCGCGATTTGCTCCGGCGCGGCACGATCCGGCACATCAGCCGTGGTTGGCAGGGGTATCGCCTCTTCGCGGGCGACCAGTTGATCACGGCGAACAAGCTCATCGTCTGCGCCGGGGCCAATACGTCCAGCGTGTTGAGCGGCATTCCCGACGTGGATGCCGGCGTGACGACGCAAACGCGGGTGTGCCAAGTGCTCACGATGCGCGGCGCCGTCGCCAACGGAAGCATCGTGGTGCCCGATGCGCAGATGTCGATCGCGCCGCAATACACGGCGGACGGCTCAACCGTGCTGCTGTACACGCACGGCACGAGCCCGATCAGGACCGAAAAGAACCATCGCATCGATCTCGCGCGGCTCGAACAGCAGCTCGATTCGCTGCGCGCGACGCTGCCGGGCTTGAGCGACGCCGGACGGGTGCGCGGCATCTACACGACGCTCGAAACCGAAAGCGCAGCTCTCGGCAAGAGATCGCGCGGCAGCCGAAGCTTTGTCGACGAAGTCGCCGAAGACGTGCTGTGCGTGTTGCCCGGCAAGCCGTCGTTCGCGATGAATGCGTCGGACCAGCTCCTGTCGCGCCTGAACCTCGGCCGCAGACGGGAAGCGCAATCGCCGCCCGCCGAGATGACCCCGCAGTACTTTTCGCCCCGAATCCAACAGGCATTTGAAAGAGTTCAACATGCCCCTCAGGCGGTCAGTCAACTATGATTAAAGTCGCGTCCGCCGGGACGCACACAACCTCTCATTTCCGGCTATCGCGCCCACGAATTATGCGAGTTCTGCTGGTTGAAGACGATCTGCAAATCGGACAGAGCCTGCTGCGCGCACTGAAAGACGCGAACTACAGCGTCGATTGGGTGCGCGACGGCACGGCGGGCCGACACGCGCTGGAAGCCGCCGAATACACGGTCGTGCTGCTCGATCTCGGCTTGCCCGGCATGAGCGGCATCGACGTGCTCAGAGCGGCGCGCGCGGCCGGCAATCGCGTGCCGGTGCTGATCCTGACCGCGCAGGACGCCTTGGATACGCGCGTCGAGGGCCTCGACCTCGGCGCCGACGACTACGTGCTCAAGCCGTTCCAAGTCCCCGAATTGCTCGCGCGCATGCGCGCGGTGCTGCGGCGCAAAGCGGGCTACGCCGTGTCCCGTCTCGGCGACGACGCGCTCGCGCTCGACCTCGACAAACGCACGCTGACTTGCAACGGCGTCACGTCGGTGTTGTCCGCGAAGGAATTCGCGCTGATGCACGCTTTTCTCGAGCGCCCAGGCACGATCCTGTCGCGCGATCAACTCGAAGACCGTTTGTATGGCTGGGGTAAAGAAGTCGAAAGCAACGCGGTCGACGTCATCATCCACTCGGTGCGCAAGAAGTTCGGCGGATCGGTCATCACGAATGTGCGCGGTCTCGGCTGGACTGTGATGCTGAGCAGCGCGCCGAAGTGCTGATAGACGCTCGCGAGAACGCGTCGAGTCCAATGCTCAAGCCTGCGCATAGTCCCGCGCCTGACGAAAACTGATCGCGGCGACAATCCCCGTTTGACCGTCGCCGCGATTGCGCAGCGTCGTCGTCCCGCCGTACTTGTTCGCGATCGCCTTGACGATCGATAGCCCGAGCCCGCTTCCTTCGATATCGAAGTTGGCGCGGAAAAACCGGTCGAACACTCGCGGCAGCAAATCTTCCGCGATGCCCGGCCCCGTATCCGTCACTTCGACACACACTAGATCGTCGCGCACCTGCAGGCTCAAGTCGATCTTGCCGCCATCGGGCGTGTAGCGAACCGCGTTGCTCACGAGGTTTCTGAGCGCCACGCCGACATCCGCCTTGATCGCCTGTACGTAGGCGCTCGTCATTTCCTCAGCGCCGATGTCGATGTCGCGCGCCGCCGCAATCGGCAGCACTTCCGCGACCGCGTCGACGACGACCGTCGAAACGTCCACGCGTTCGAGCGCACCCTGTTCCAACGACGCGTCCGCGCGCGCCAGTCGCAACAGCTGCGATATCAAGCCGCCGCTGCGCTCAATCCCCTTGCGCAATTCCTGGAAACGTTCCTGGTTGCCCGCTGCGATGTCGCGCTGCAGGTTGTCGGCCTGCAATTGAAGCGCCGTCAGCGGCGTTCTGAGTTCATGCGCCGCATCCGAGATGAACTTGCGCTCGACTTCGATCGAGCGGGCGAGCCGCTGGATCATGCGGTTGATCGAATCGATGAACGGCAGCAGTTCGAGCGGCACGCCGGCCGTCGGCAGCGATTGCAGATTGCCGGCATCGATCGACTGCACTTCGGCGCCGAGCCGATTCAAGCGGTCAAACGAGCGATCGACGACGACGACCACGGCAAAGCAGACGAGCGGCACGAGAATCGCGATCGGCCACAGCGTGTTGAGCGCCTGCTCTTCGGCCAGATCGTGGCGCACTCTCGAGCGCTGAGCGACTTGGATGACGAGCGACGCTTCGCGCAGCGTATAGATGCGCCACGGCTCCCCGCCGACCAGGTTGGTGACGTATCCGGCGGGCGCGTCGCGTGGCAGTCCAAGCGCCGGATCGGTCGAGCGGTACGGCGTGTCCGCATCGCCCTTCCAGATCGTCACGACGATATCGCGCGGCGGCTGCGAGCCGCGCGACGGGAAAGCCGGGAGCGCCTCGATATAGCCGTTGCGCATCCGGTTCGCCACCTGTTCGAGGCGCAGATCGAGCAGCGCGCGCATGCCCTCTTCCGACAATCTGAACGAACTGATGCCCTGGACCACGCCCACCACCGTGACCAAGATGCAAAGCGCGAGGACGAGCCGGTTTCTTAGCGAATGGGTCATAGTCGGAAAGATGGCGAGCGGTTTGAACCAACGTCGCTTTGATTCTAGGCGCGGCTCGTCACATGTCTCGAGAAAAATCGGGCCGCCACTAGACAAAATCCGGGCAAAAGCGCGGCGAGGCGCGCTCAACGCATGCAAGCGGCCACGAGCTTGCCGAGCGTGATCAAGGCCCCTTCGATTTCGGGCGACCACGTGTAGCTGTAGTTCAGGCGAATGAAATTGCGGTAGCTGTTCGCCGCCGAGAACATATAGCCAGGGCCGATCGTGATGCCGTTTTCGAGCGCGAGCGGGTAAAGCCGCATCGAATCCACTGCCGGTGGCAGCTCCACCCAGAGGACGTACCCGCCCATCGGGTGCGAGGTCCGCGTGCCCGCCGGAAAAAAGCGCTTGACGGCGGCCGTCATCAGGTTCGCCTGCTGCGCGTACATCTTGCGCACGCGCCGCAAGTGATGCTCGTAGCCGTCGTTCTTCAGGTACTCGGCAATCGCGAGCTGGGGAATCGACGGGGTGGTCAGCGTATTGAGGAATTTGAGCTTTTCGACCTGCTCGTGAAAACGCCCGGCCATCGCCCAGCCGATGCGGTAAGCCGAAGTCAGGCTCTTCGAAAACGACGCGCAGTGCAGCACGAGCCCGTGCGTGTCGAACGATTTCAACGACCGCGGATGCGATTCGCCGAAATACAGTTCGTTGTAAACGTCGCTCTCGATGAGCGGCACGGTGTGCCGCGCGAGCAGTTCGACCAGTTCCCGCTTCTTCTCCTCGGGCATCTGAAACCCGAGCGGATTCTGGAAATTCGGCATCACCATGCACGCCGCGATGCGCGTTTTGTCCAGGATCGACGACAGCGCGCCGAGATCGATGCCTTCGCTCGGATGCGTCGCGACCTCGATCGCACGCATGCCCATCCGTTCGATCGCGTGCAGCATTGCGTAGTACGTCGGCGACTCGACGGCCACCGTGTCCCCCGGTTTCGCGACGGCCTGCAAGCAGAGGTTGAGCGCCTCGGTCGCGCCGACGGTCACGACGATCTCGTTCGGATCGACCGGCTCGCCGTTTTCCAGATAGCGCCGCGTGATTTGCCGGATCAATTCGGGGTTGCCGGGCGGCAGCTCGTCGGTGACGCCCCATTGCGATTTGCGGCGCACGATAGCCGAGCTGTAGCGGTTGATTTTGTCGGACGGAAAGAGCTTCGGATCGGGGTACGGCGAGCCGAGCGGGATTGCCGAGCCGCTGCGTATCGAGCGCAGCGTCGACAGCACGAGCCGGCTCACGTCGACCTGCGCCGAGACGGCGATCGGCTTCGACATGCGCAGCTCGTTCTCGATCTTGCCGCCGATGCTCGCGGGCAGCCTCACGAAATAGCCGGACTGCGGCCGGCTTTCGATGATCCCCTTGCTTTCGAGCAGCATGTACGCGTGCAGCACCGTCGTGATGCTGATCTGCCGATGCTGGCTCGTTTGCCGGACCGACGGGATGCGATCGCCGTGCCGGAACACGCCCTGAGCAATCAGGTCCTCGACTTCCTTCGAAAGCTTTTCGTAAAGCTTCACCGTTTGCCCCAGTTTGGCGCCGTGTCCTTCGTCATGCAGCACGGCAGCCTCACCATTGACAGCCAATTGCAAGCTCTTAGAGCACAGTTGCCGCCATCAATTTGTGTGAGCAGAACTGTACTCTTTTCTATGCTGCGGATGTGTGCGCTCTACGCTGGACGATTGGGCCTTAATCTTCCGCCATCGATCGCGCAATGCGCTAACGCCCTCCGTTAAGCGCGCCACAACGCGAAATTTGGGAACCGACATCATGGACAAACCCCGCAAGCCCCAAGGACGCATCGAGCCCTACAGCCAGCCTGCCGCGGGCTGGGGCGCGCTCAAGTACGTCGCGATCAATCTCATCAAGGAGAAGGTCGCGGGCGGCAACTACAAGACGCTGCTCAAGCAGAACCAGCCCGACGGCTTCGATTGCCCCGGCTGCGCGTGGCCCGACCGGCAACACGCGTCGACCTTCGAGTTCTGCGAGAACGGCGCCAAGGCGGTCGCCGCCGAAGCGACCACGAAGCGCGTGAGCCCGGCCTTCTTCGCCGGGCACACGGTCGAAGCGCTGATGAAGCAGACTGACTACGCGCTCGAGCAGCACGGCCGTCTCACCGACCCGATGGTCTACGACGCGCTCACGGACACCTATCAGCCGATTGCCTGGGACGACGCGTTCCAGCTGATCGCAAAACACTTGCAAGCGCTCGGCGATCCCAACCGCGCCGCCTTCTATACCTCGGGCCGCGCGAGCAACGAAGCGGCGTTCGTGTACCAGCTTTTCGTGCGGATGTATGGGACGAACAACTTCCCCGACTGCTCGAACATGTGCCACGAGGCGACGAGCCGCGGCTTGCCGACGACCGTCGGCATCGGCAAGGGCACGGTCACGCTCGACGACTTCGAGCATGCCGACACGATCCTGATCTTCGGCCAGAACCCGGCCACGAACCACCCGCGCATGCTCGGCGAGCTGCGCGAATGCGCGAAGCGGGGAGCTGCGATCGTCTCGATCAACCCGCTCAAGGAGCGCGGCCTCGAGCGCTTCGCGAGCCCGCAGCATCCGGTCGAGATGCTGACGATGTCGAGCACGAAGATCGCGACCACGTTCATTCAGCCGAAGCTCGGCGGCGATTTCGCGCTGCTCAAGGGCGTCGCCAAGCGCGTACTCGAACTCGACGATCAAGCCGTCGCTGCCGGCCACGAACGGATACTCGACGTCGAGTTCATCGACGCGCACACCTCGGGCTTCGACGCGTTCGCCGCCGACTTGCGCGCGGAAAGCTGGCCCGCGCTCGAAGCGGAATCGGGCGTGGCGCGCGAAGACATCGAGCGCCTCGCGCGCATCTATGCCGACGGCAAACGCGTAATCGCAACGTGGGGCATGGGCATCACGCAGCACAAGAACTCGGTGCAGACCGTGCACATGCTGTCGAACTTGATGATGATGCGCGGCAATATCGGCCGCGAGGGCGCGGGCCTGTGTCCGGTTCGCGGCCACTCGAACGTGCAGGGCAACCGCACCGTCGGCATCGAAGAACAGCCGGCCCCGGCGTTTCTCGACCGTCTCGGCGAGGTCTTCAATTTCGAGCCGCCGCGCGAGCACGGCTACGACGTGGTCGAAACGATCGAAGCGATGCTCGAAGGCCAGATCAAGGTGTTCATCGGCTTGGGCGGCAATTTCTCGATCGCGACGCCCGATACGCCGCGCACCTGGGATGCGCTGCGCGCGTGCGACCTGACGGTGCACATCACGACCAAGCTCAATCGCAGCCATCTGGTGCACGGCAAGGACGCGCTGATCCTGCCGACGCTCGGCCGCACCGAAATCGATCTCCAGGGCGGCGTCGCGCAGGGCGTGACCGTCGAGGATTCGATGAGCATGGTGCACATCTCTTACGGCATGAACACACCGGCGTCGAAGAACCTGATGTCGGAGACGGCGATCGTCGCGAACATCGCGCACGCGACGCTCGGCAGCGGCAAGGTCGATTGGCTCGGCTACGCTCGCGATTACGCGCGCGTGCGCGATGCGATCGAGCAAACGGTCGAGGGCTTCGACAACTACAACGAACGGATCGGCCATCCCGGCGGCTTTCATCTGCGCGTCGCGTCGCGCGAGCGCGACTGGAAGACCGTGACCGGCCGCGCGAACTTCGTCGTGCACCGGATCGAGGCGGACACGCCCATTCGCCGCGCGAAGCAACAGCATGGCGAACGCGTCATGACGCTCATGACGACCCGCTCGCACGACCAATACAACACGACGATCTACGCGCTCGACGACCGCTATCGCGGCGTGTTCGGCCAGCGCCGCGTCGTGTTCATCAACCCGGCGGATCTCGAGATGCTCGGCTTCCAGCACGGCGACTGGGTGGACCTGGCGACGGTGTGGGACGACGGCATCGAGCGCCGCGCCGATTCGTTCCTGCTCGTCGAATACGACATTCCGCGCGGCTGCATCGGTTCGTACTATCCGGAGACGAATCCGCTCGTGCCACTCTCGAGCGTCGGCGACGTGTGCAATACGCCGACCTCGAAGTCGATTCCGGTGCTGCTGCACAAGTCGGCGCCACCCGCCGACGTGACGGCATAACCCAACCGCCCGGAGGAGGCGCGCCGCACCCGGCGCGCAATTGCGATGATCGTCCGCCCCACCCATCATTGGTTCCGCATGCTGTTCGTCTGGAACGGCTCGGTTCTTCGTTCGATCCTGCCGCAGCTCGCGTTCATGACGCTCGTGAGCGTGCTGGCCGTCGCCACCCACGGCCGCGTGTTCGGCGAAAAGATTCCGCTCGACGTCGCGCCCTTCACGTTGTGCGGCGTGGCGCTGT